>JAXEEE010000043.1:0-23207 GCA_034104265.1 Eubacteriales bacterium
CAACCTCCTGTGCGCCGTGGACATGACGCCCCAGCAGCTCTACGGCTGGATGAGCGCCGTGGCCGACATGCTGGCCATTGATGAAAACGGCAACCCCACCCTGGGCAAGGACGTGTCCATCTACGGCGTGGATACCTTCTACGGCGTGGACTACACCTTCGACCTGACCAAGCCCCAGGGCGAGCGCGTGACCTCCGCCACCATCGGCGGCGTGAACCTTATGGACGTGGAGGGCACCATCCGCGTGACGCTGAACAGCTACCGGCTCTCCGGCGGCTACGGCTTCTACGAGGTGACCGGCCTGACCGAGGCTGACTGCTGCTGGACGGCCAACACCAACCTGGGCGCCGACCGCGCGCCGGTTCCCACCCAGCTGGGCGAGTACGTGGCCCACATGGGCACCGTCACCCCGGCGGATCCCGTGTCCCACGGCTGCGACAGCGCCTGGACCATCATCACCCAATAAGCATCCATCAGCTTCCTGACCGGGCTGCTCCGCTCCAACCAGCGGGGCAGCCCTTTTTTGCCGGAACAGCGCAATTCATGAAACGCAAACAGAAACGCAACAGGATGCACATCATCCTCTGCTATGATGGCCCCGTTGGCTGACGAAAGCATTTTCGCCGGACTCTTTGGAGAAGGAGGGTATCTGTCGTCGCCGTAGTGGTGGTTGTGGTGGTCGCGGTTGCCGCCGTCATCGCGAAGAATCGAAAGAAGGACTGAACCGAACCCCCGCCGCGCAGGAGCAATCAGGCTGAAGGGCCGGCTCCTGCGTTTTTTTTCATGGCGCGGCGTTGTGACAGGCTGGAGACGCTGCGCCGCGAAAGCCGCAAGCTTCATTTGACGCAAACATTCCGGCAACATTTCTTCAACAGGATTCCTCTATACCGCTTCCTGTACAGCATACCATTCAGACATACGGAAGGAGATGGACAGCATGGCCAAGTCCAAAATGGTGCAGGTCAATGAGAAAATCACGGAGGGTTTCAGGAAAATCGAAGACGGCGTGGTCGGCGGATACAGAAGATTGAGGATGGCGTCGTAGGCGGGTACAAGAGGATTGAGAACGGCGTTGTGGACGGCTTCAGCAAAATGACGGACAGGGTTGTGGATCAGTTCCTGACCCGGGAGGGCGAAACGGTGGAGGAGGCCCGGCAGCGCATGAGCAGCCAGCATCCCGCCCCTGGGCAGTGAGCCTGCGGACACGGACAAGCCCTGAGCAGCATGAAAGGAGGCAGCGCGCATCGGCACGCTGCCTCCTTTTCCCATGAACGCCCTGGAGGACAGGATTGTGAAGAAGAAACTGCACGCCGCCATATCCCCGGCTTCTGCCTGCTGGCCTGGTGCCCGGAGATCGCCTGCTTCATCCGCATCATCGTCTTGTCTTTGTGATGACCCGCAGCCACTCTCCCCGGCTGATAGCCGCCGGCGTGAAGCTGTACGAGTACGCGCCGGGGTTCATCCACGCCAAGAGCTACCTGGTGGATGATGAAATCGCCATGAGCGGCACCATCAACCTGGATTACCGCAGCCTTGTGCATCACTTCGAAAACGGCGTGTGGATGTACCGCTGCGAATGCCTCCCCGACCTGAAGGCGGACATAGAGGCCATCCTGGCCCGGTGCATCCCCGTGGGCCCGGAGCAGATTCAGGCCGGAATGCTCCGGCGGCTGCCACGGGCGGTGCTGCGCATCTTTGCCCCCATGCTGTGAACAAGGCTGTTACAGCCGCAGGCCCTTGATATCCTTGATCCGGGAGAGGATCATGTTGCAGCTGCAGCTGACCAGCCCCGGCAGCGGATCGATCACCCCGCTGATCAGCCGCTCCATTTCCTCTGCGGAGGAAGCCACAGCATGAACGTGCAGCTTGTTCCGGCCGGTCACGCGGTAGATCTGCGTGACGGTATCGTTCTGCTCCAGGGTGCTGATGACCTGCGCCAGGGTCTCCGGCTGAGTCTCCAGCTCAAAGTAGCAGGACACCGCGCCGCTGATCCGCTGGGGATTGACGATGGTCGTGTACTCCTCGATCACGCCCCGCTCCTCCAGCGCGTGAATCCGCGCCTTCACCGCCACCCGGGAGATGCCCACCTGCTGCCCGATCTCCGAATAGGAGATGCGGGCGTTTTTGATCAGCAGCTGCACGATCTGCTGATCCAGCGCGTCCAGTCCGTCCAGGAACATGCCTGTCCCCTCCCCTTATCTGATGAGGGTATTATACCTTTTCCGCTGCGTAATGTAAACGGCTGATTGACATTCCGTCCCATTCCTGCTACAATGCTTACGATTCGTAATGATTTTCTTGCGTTTTGGAAGTGACGATATGGACAGGGATCTGACCCGGGGGCCGGTAATGCGCTCCATGCTGCTCTTTGCCCTGCCGATGGTGCTGGGCAACCTTCTGCAGCAGTGCTACAATATTGCCGACACGCTGATTGTGGGCCGGTTTCTTGGCAAAAACGCGCTGGCGGCGGTGGGTTCCTCCTTCACGCTGATGACCTTCCTGACCTCCATCCTGCTGGGGCTGTGCATGGGCAGCGGCGCGCTGTTCTCCATCCGTTGCGGCCAGCGGAATGAGGACGGCCTGCGGGAGAGCCTTCGCGCCTCCTTCGTGCTGATCGCCGGGGCGACGCTGCTGCTGAGCGCCGCCGCCTTTGCCGCGCTGGACCTGATCCGCGTTTTCCTCCGGGTGCCGGAGGAGGTCTGGGGCCCCATGCGGGATTATCTGGCGGTGATCTTCACCGGCATTGCCGCCACCTTCCTGTACAATTATTTCGCATCCTTCCTGCGGGCAGTGGGCAATTCTGTGGTGCCGCTGATCTTCCTGGCGGTGTCCGCGGTGCTGAACATCGCGCTGGATCTGTGGTTCGTGCTGGGATTGAAGCGCGGTGTAACCGGCGCGGCGGAGGCCACGGTCATCGCCCAGTACGTCTCCGGCGGGGGCATCGCAGTCTACGCCTGGGTCAGATATCCCCAGGTGAAGTGCCTGCGGAGCCTCCGGGTGCGCCGTGGCTGCGTGGGGGAGGTGGCCAGCTTCTCCATCCTGACCTGCGTGCAGCAGTCCGTGATGAACCTGGGCATCCTGATGGTGCAGGGGCTGGTCAACAGCTTCGGCGCGACGGTGATGGCTGCCTTCGCCGCTGCCGTGAAGATCGACGCCTTCGCCTACATGCCCGTGCAGGACTTCGGCAACGCCTTCTCCACCTTCATTGCCCAGAATTATGGTGCTGGCAAGCGGGAGCGCATCCGGGCGGGCTTGAAGGGCGCGGTCATCGCATCGGTGACCTTCAGCATAGCGGTATCGGCGCTGGTGTGCCTGTTCGCCCGGCCGCTGATGGGCCTGTTTGTGGAGGCCGGGGAGGAGGCCATCATCGCGGAGGGCGTGCGGTACCTGCGCATCGAGGGCGCGTTCTACTGCGGCATCGGCTGCCTGTTCCTGCTCTACGGGCTGTACAGGGCGCTGGGACGGCCGGGGATGAGCGTCGTGCTGACGGTGATTTCTCTGGGCACCCGGGTGGCGCTGGCCTACGCCCTGTCATCCATCCCCGCCCTGGGCGTGACGGGCATCTGGTGGTCGGTTCCCATAGGCTGGGCCCTGGCGGATGTGACCGGCTTCCTGTACTATCGGTTGCGGAAGGATCGGCTTCTGGCCCGTCTGTAACGCGCTGCCCCCTGCGTCCCGGCATGTTCCGGGGCGCTTTAATTTGAAGATTCTGTGATGATTTCTTTGCGGAATGATAACTTTTTCAAATTTGTTCTATTTTTGTCGTTTTTTCTCTGTCCTTCGACTTGTTTTTTCCATTTTGAAGAATATAATGAAAATAATGACCAGAAAGCGTGCAAAAGCGCTCTCGGGAAGGGATGGACAGCGTATGTGGAAGAAAGTGTTGGCCTGGTGTCTGAGCCTGATGATGATATTGGGCTGTATTTGTCCTGTGTCCGTGGCAGAAGACGGTACGTCGACGTCAACGGATCTCTGCGACCATGCAGACACTGAAACGGTGGAGGACAAGCACGACGGCGCTTACGCCGGCGGCGACTGGTACGATGCCACCGGCCATATGATTGAGGTTACCGTTTATGATCAGGTTGTCTGCCGGAAATGCGGCAAGATTTTGTCGACATCCGAGGGGCGGACCCAATATGAAATGCGCGATCATAACTATGTAGACGGCTCCTGCACCGTCTGCGGCCGCCAGGAGTGTCTGCATCCCCAAGCGACCACCAGCAGCGGCTGGGAGTCCAGCGAATCTGTTTTTGTGGACAAGGACTATCACGCCACGTCCGGCACGTGGTTTGAGGATGTGTTCTGCCCTGACTGCAACCAGGCTGTGTCCTTCACGGAGGTGGAACGCACCAACGTGATGGAGCCCCATACCTTCGACGAGGACGGTGTGTGCTCCGCATGCGGCTACAAGCAGCCCTGCCAACATACCAATACCACCACGGTTATGGTGAGCAAGCCCACCGAAAACTGGTGGAACGCCAATAGCGGTTTGCAGCATTTCCGCACCGTGGCATACTATCAGCAGGTTGTCTGCCAGGACTGCGAGGCTGTTCTTTCCGAAACCCTCGACCATACGGACACCGAAGCGGAAGACCATGCGTATGAGGATGGCGTGTGCGTCAAGTGCGGCACGCCCTACTGCCCGCACACCTCCTCCACCTGGGGGGCCTTCGATCGGGAAATAACCGAGATTGAGGCTGTCGACCAGACCTACCATAAGATGTCCGGCGTGCGGTACATGGTGCTCTGGTGCGATGAATGCGGCAGGGAGCTGGACGGCCGTATCGATCCCTTCACCGACGAGATGGAGAAGCACTCCCTGAACAGCGATGGCGTTTGCTACGAATGCGGCTACGAAGCCACCTGCGACCACGCCAACGCCTACCAGACCAACGACCAGTGGTATGTGGACTTCTACTCCGAAGATCATGCGGTTCCCGTGCCTGTGGATGAAAACACCCACCGGATCTCCGGCTGCCACAGCTGGGATATTTACTGCCCGGACTGCGACCTGGTCGTTGACTGTGACCTCATCGAGAACGACACCGCCGTGTCTGCCCACACCTTTGTGGACGGCGTGTGCTCCGCCTGCGGCTATGCGCAGCCCTGCCAGCATACCGATACCACCACGGAGGAAGTCAAGCAGGTGGTTGCGGACTGGAGCGACAGCTTGAACGGCACGACCCATCACAGGGTTGTGGACATCTACGAGAAGGTTGTCTGCCAGGATTGCGGCGCGGTCGTTTCCGAAACGAAGGTTCAGTCCAACGTTGTCGAGCGGGAGGACCACACGTATGCTGACGGCGTTTGCACCGTGTGCGACGCCCCCTACTGCGATCATACGAACGCCGCCTGGAGCACCGACTGGACGAACGTTGTGTCTTCCACGCCGGTGGATCAGACCTACCATATCATCACCGAAGGCGAGCTCTGGCATACCTATTACTGCCCTGATTGCCGCTACATCCTGGATGAATACGGCGAGAACATCACCAATGGGCAGACGCAGGAAAAGCATTGCCTGAGCGACGAGGGCAAGTGCTACATGTGCGGTTACGAGACCACCTGTGAGCATGCCAACGCCATTCGGGATGAGGAATGGACGGTGGATCGCTCCACCGATGAACCTGCCGCGCCCGTGTCCGTGGACGAGTTTGACCATCAGATCACCGGCTGCAATTGGTGGAATCTCTATTGCCCGGACTGCGATCTGTTCGTTGACAATGGCTACACCGAGAATGACACCGCCGTGTACCCCCACACCTATGTGGACAATGTTTGCTCCGCCTGCGGCCATGTGCACAGCTGCACTTCCGAGACCCGTACATGGGTCGAGGAGACCGTCGCGGATTCGGATTGGACCTACGCAAACGAATCTACCCATACGCGCATTGTGTCCATTCATCAGCGGGATGTCTGCCAGGTATGCGGCAAATGGGAGAATGAAAGCATCCTCAACCAGCAATCGGAAGAGGCTGATCATCGTTTCGTGGACAGTGTGTGCGCCGACTGCGGCTACAAGCCCTGCCAGCATACCGATACCACCACCGTTATGGTGAGCAAGCCCACCGAAGACTGGTGGAACGTCAACAGCGGTGTGCAGCATGTCCGCAGCGTCGATATCTATCAGCAGGTTGTCTGCGAGGATTGCAGCGCGGTGCTGTCCGAAACCTTCGATCATTCGGATTATGAAACGGAAGACCACATCTATGAGGACGGCGCGTGCACTGTGTGCGGCACGCCCTACTGCCCGCACACCACCTCCACCTGGGGATGCTTCGAGCGGGAAGATACCGACATTGTGATCATCGACAAGACCTACCATAAGGTGTCCGGCGTACGGCACATGGTGCTCTGGTGCGATGAATGCAATCTGGAGCTGGACTATCGCGATGATCCCTTCACCGACGAAGTGGAGAAGCACTCCCTGAGCAGCGAGGGCAAGTGCTATTACTGCGACTACCAGACCACCTGCGACCATGCCAACGCCTACCAAACCAACGACCAGTGGTATGTGGACTTCTACTCCGAAGAGTTTGCGGTTCCCGTGCCTGTGGACGAAAACACCCACCGGATCTCCGGCTGCCATGTCTGGGACGTCTACTGCCCGGACTGCGACCTGGTCATTGACGGTGGCCTCATCGAGGAGGACTCCGCCGAGGAGCCCCACAATCTGGATTACGGCACCTGTATTGACTGCGGCTATGTGGCCTGCGATCATCCCGACGCCTATATCATCAGCGGCTGGGAAACCATTGGCGAGTGCACCCCTGTGGATGACACCTGGCACATTGTCAGCTCGGGCACCTGGTTCGAGGATCTGTACTGCCCCGTGTGCGAGGTGGTCATCAGCTCCACCACCGAGGATCTGACCAACGTGCAGGAGAAGCACACCTTTGACGAAGAGGGCTTGTGCAGCCGCTGCGGCCTGAAGGTCTGCCTGCATGCCAGCACCACCTCCCTGGAGTACTGCGAGGACACCGACGAAGTCTACCAGTACGGCGCTGACAAGCACCGCGTTGTGATGGATGTGTACACCAAGACCACCTGCAACAGCTGCAGCGAAGTGCTCAGCGACGTCAAGACAGGTCAGACTGATGATTACCGGCCGCATACCATGGTCGACGGCGTTTGCTCCTCCTGCGGCTATGCCTGCCCCCACAGCGGCACCGAGACGCAGTACAGGCAGGTACCCGGCGACACCTGGTATTCCTCGCTGGACGGAGCGCACCATTACAGGGAGATCCGCGTCAACGAAGAAACCGTCTGCCTGGATTGCGCCAAGGTGCTCGCCAGCACCTTTGACCACCTGGAGTACGATCAGGAAGATCACGTCTTTGAAAACGACGTGTGCGTCAAGTGCGGCGATCCCTACTGCCCCCACACCAACGCCAGCTGGTACTACGACTGGATCACCGTCAACTCGGTTACCGTAGTGGATCAGACCTATCATATCGTCAATGAGGGTGTTGCGGAACACACGCAGTACTGCCCCGATTGCGGCTTCATGCTGGCAAGCGAGGATGTCACCCGCACCGATGTGAAGGAAAAGCATTACCTGAGCGACAGCGGCGTCTGCTACACCTGCGGCTATGAGACCACCTGCGAGCATGCCCATGTCAGCCAGATCAACGACCATTGGGCCTATGACATTGACGATGTTCAGCCACCGGTGATCACCGTGGTGGATGAAACCAGCCACCGGATCGAGGGCTATCACTGGTGGACGAACGAGTGCCAGGACTGCGGCCTGGTTATCGGCTATGACGAGCAGGAGAACGACGCTGCCCTGTATCCCCACGACATGGTGGACGGCGTGTGCACCATCTGCGGCTACAAGGCTCCCGTGCCCACCGCAACGCCCACGGCTGTGCCTACTGCAACGCCCACGGTTGTGCCTACCGCTGTGCCCACCGCTGAACCTACGCCCACACCAACCCCCAAGCCCGCAACCAAGCCCGTGACTGTGCCCACTGCAGTCCCCACGGCCGAGCCCACTGCCGAGCCTACCGCTGAGCCCACGCCCCTGCCCGAGGTGATCGTGGTGGAGAACGCGCCGGTCCAGCAGCTGGATCAGCTGGTGGCAGAGGTGCAGACGGCGCAGGATGAAGGCGTCGAGGTGATCATCGAGGTTGTTGGCACCGAGGAAGTGCTGACGGAGGAAGAGTATCAGCAGTTCTCCAGCATCTCCGTGTCCGAGCAGCTGGTGGTGACGCTGGCCTCCATCGGCCTGCAGGATGCCATTGACGCTGCTGTGCAGAGTCTGGGCATCGAGCTGTCCGAGGGCGCGACCAGCCTGATCACCCAGGTGACGGAGCGCCAGGCTGCGCTGAGCGAGGAAGAACAGACCGCTGTGAAGGAGAAGCTGGCGGGGCTGTTCCCGACCCGCGAGGTGGTTGTGGACGGCGTGAGCTACACCTGCTACATCATTGACCTGCGCATCGTGGTGGACGGCGTGGAGCGCATCGAGCAGTACGCCATCTCCCTGGATGAGGAAGGCCAGTGGGTGTTCATCAAGCTGGAATAATCCATTCCCCCTGACATGAGAAAGTCCCCGGCCGGCAGCACGCCGACCGGGGATTTTTTTGAGGCGCGGGATAGGTCGGGAGGGCTTTCAAGGCCGACTGTGTAAAAGTATGTGAAGATGGTGGGATGAAGATATCTGAGTCCATGCTGTATAATTAGTGCTCCCCTGTTTATGAATTGATTTAGCATGGCTAATGTGATAAAATAAATGTAACTATTCATCAAAGAAAGGATAATGATTATGGGGTTGTTCGATTTCTTTAGAAAGAAGAAAGTTCAAGATAATGCAACCGCTAACTTGACTGATAAAAAAGTCAAGGCAGGAAATATAGAAGTAACTGTGCAAATGGGAGCGCATACACCGTCTGATAACGATATAGTTCCTGCGGAAAAGCGAATAAAAGCAGCTTTCCCCAGTAGGAACAACGGGCTCTATCCCCATGAGATTCTTGTGCTGGATTATGCGAATACATTCTACACTCAGGGAAATAATTATCAGAGATTTTGGTGGACCCGTTATGGTGTAAAGAATATTGATGCCATATTGCATAGTCTCCTGTACAGAGGCTTTATTGCGGTCGGGCCCATTACTGCTACATTGGAAAAGAAGACAGTTGCCGACCTCAAAGCAGTCTTGGAAAGCCATAAATTGAATTCAAAAGGCAAGAAGGCTATTTTGATTCAAAGAATAATTCACGAAGTTCCTGCTGACGAATTAGACAAGTTATTTCCTGATAGGTTATATATGCGAACCGAAAAAGGTGAAGCTGAGTTGGAAGCAGAAGAATATGTATCATATATTCATCGCCACACCATTGAAAACCTCGACATTTGGAGTTTGAATAAGTTGGTATACAGCTCGCCTTCGAATCTTCCATACAGAGATGTGATTTGGAGATATTTGAATCAGAGAAGCGAGGAACATTTTTCAGCCAATAACTTTGGCCTTTATAGGAATTGTAGGCATAGCATGGCAACCTTTTTAGGTGAAGAAGGCAAGAGCCAAGGCGAATTGGAGATGTTAGCTGAAGTTGTCTTTTTCGATTTGACTGGTGCCGGCAATAATTATAATCCCGATTATTTATATATCATCGCTTCGCACTTCTTCCCCTATGAACACTCTCTTGCAACTACTGCACCCGGAATCATCAATCGTATTTTCGATTGTCAAGAGAAACTTGAACTAACTGATGCGGCATTACGAGAAGTCTTGACCAATCGAATGAAAAAGCTCTCTGCTCCAATTCAGCTTTTCACTGTTGATGAATGTGTAGATATTGTTTTCTATGAGCACTCGGAGGCCAAAGAAGCATTGGACAAAGTATATAAAGTAGCAGAGAAGAGATTCCACAAAAATCATCCTGATCTTAAAGAAAATCCTTTCCATTGATGAATAAAATGCTCCTAGATTCTCAAAAGTTGTCCCATGGTTCCATGAAAGATGTACCAATTTGGATAGAAGTCGAGGCGAAGATGTATGAAAGTTGCATCTTCGCCTCTGTTTTTGCGGTCTGCCAACCGTAATGCTGACCCTTCGCCAACAAAAAGGCCAGTCCCATTCAGGACTGACCTTGTGAAACCCTTGGAATTACTTGCCGAAGTAGCGCTTCAGCAGGCCCTCGAACGCCTTGCCGTGGCGGGCCTCGTCGCGGGCCATTTCATGCACGGTGTCATGGATCGCGTCGAGGTTCAGCGCCTTCGCCTTCTTCGCCAGCTCGAACTTGCCCGCCGTCGCGCCGTTCTCGGCGTCAACGCGCATCTCCAGGTTCTTCTTGGTGGAGTCGGTCACGACTTCGCCCAGCAGCTCGGCGAACTTCGCGGCATGCTCAGCCTCTTCGTAGGCAGCCTTCTCCCAGTACAGGCCGATCTCGGGATAGCCCTCACGATGGGCCACACGGGCCATTGCCAGGTACATACCAACCTCGGAGCACTCGCCCTCAAAGTTGGCGCGCAGGCCGTCGATGATCTCCTGGGGCACGCCCTTCGCCACGCCCACCACATGCTCGGCAGCCCAGGTCTTCTCTTCGCCCTGGAGCACGAACTTCTCGGCAGGCACCTTGCACACCGGGCACTGCGCCGGAGGCTGCTCGCCCTCAAACACGTAACCGCAAACGCTGCAAACCCACTTCTTCATATTGGATGACCTCCTTCAAAAATCTCTGATTCAAAACCGCAAGGGTTGAATCGGGGTATATCGCAATATACCGCCTATGTATAGTATACACCAGATTTTTCTCAAGTGAAACAGGCTTGTGAAAATTTTTTTGAACTTTCAGCCGATATCGGGGTACATTTTCTTCCGGCTGATGAAGTACACCGCCGTGATGAATACCGCGCAGACCGCCCACGTGGAAGGCTCGCCCCAGGACGCGCCCCGGTAGCCCCATACCGGCACCACCAGCCACGCGCACAAAAGCTTCATCACCAGCTCGATGGAGGAGGCCAGCACGGGCACAACCTTCATGCCCAGACCCTGCATGGCCTGCCGCATGGTCACCAGCACGCCTTCGGGGAAGTACAGCGGCGCGTTGATGCACAGGTTCATCACCGCCAGGCGGACAATCTCCTCGTTGCCTGTGCCGATCAGCCCGCGAATGAGGCTCTCCCCTGCCCCGTACAGGATCACCACCACCATCGCCGACCAGATGGCCACCATCACCGTCACCTGCCGCATGGCGGTACGGATGCGCTTCCACTGCTGCGCGCCGCGGTTCTGGCTGACGAAAGCCGAGGCCGCTGTACCCAGGGCGGAAGCGGGCTTCATCATCAGCTCCAGGATCTTCCGTGCGCCGGTGTGGGCGGTAATCACCGCCGCGCCCAGACCGTTGATGGCCCCCTGCATCACCACCGAGCCGATGGCGTACACCGAGTACATCAGCCCCATGGCCAGGCCCGTGGAGGCCATTTCGCCCAGAAGGCGGCGTTCAGGCCGGTCGCCCCTGACAGGCAGGTAATCCGCGAAGTGCCGGCGGATGTACAGCATGCTCAGCGCCGCCGAGAAGCCCTGGGCGATCACCGTGGCCAGCGCCGCGCCCAGCACGCCCCAGCCCAGTCCCATCACCATCACCACGTCCAGGGCCAGGTTCAGCACGCAGGCGATGATCAGGAAGTACAGCGCCGTCCTGCTGTTGCCCAGCGCCTGCATGAACGCCGCGCAGGCATTGTAGATCACGGTGATGACAAAGCCGCCGCAGAGGATCGCCAAATACGTATACGCCTGGTCGAACACTGCCGCGGGCGTATTGAGCCAGCGGAGGATCGGGCGGCACAGCAGCAGCATGGTCACCGTCAGTGCCGCGCCTACCAGCAGGTTCAGCGCGATCATGGCCCCGGAGGCCCTGCGCAGCCGGGGCAGATCCCGCATACCGTACATGCGCCCCAGCACAATGCCGCAGCCATTGGCAATCCCCATGGCGAAGGAGAGGATCATCGAGTACAGCGACGCCGACGAGCCGATGGCCGCCAGGGCGTTGTCCCCCAGAAAGTGTCCGGCGATCATGGTGTCCGAGATGGTATACACCTGCTGGAACAGCTGCCCCAGCAGCACCGGGAGCGAAAACAGAAGAATCAGCCGCAGCGGATTGCCCCGGGTCAAATTCACCGCGCTGGCACGCTTTGTGCCATTCATGGGTACAGCCTCCGATTCCTGCGTAATGTCCGCCGTCCATTATAATGGAAGATTGCCCGCGGTGCAAGAGGTTCCGGGACGCAGCCCGGGAAGCTGCGGGGCCATGTTTCCTTCCGGCGAGTTCCCGTCAAGTGGCGCGGCTTGCCCATTTTTTCGGCAAATTCCGGCGATTTTTCCCAATCCGGTGGGGGCTGCGCTGCGTTTTTACGGTTTCGCACCCATCCCTGGATGCGGAAAAGCAGGATTCCCTCCCCTGATGTCGAATGAAATGATGATAACCTGGTTAGGGTAAAACGGAGGAGTTGACACGATGCGGGACATGGTCGTTCTCATCAACCTGGACAGCGGCGTTTGCCGCTCCATGGCGCGAAAGCTGCGGGCGGAGCATATTTATTGCAAGATTCTTCCGGCCCAGTCCACCGCCCGGGACGTCCTCAGCCAGGATGCGCTGGGCATTCTGCTGGCGGGCGCGTCCACGGGGGACAAGGCGGACATTCCCCACCTGCAGGAGCTGCTGGACTGCGGCCTGCCCGTACTGGGCATGGGCGACGCAGCGCTGTCCCTGTGCGAGGCTCTGGGCGGCGCCCTGGGCGAGAAGGCCCGGGAGCCCGGCGTGGTGCAGGTACGCTTTGAGGGGGACGATCCCCTGGTGGCCCAGGTGGAATCCGGCGAAAGGTATCTGCCTGCCCTGCGCTGCATGATCTTTGGCGACGACGCGGCCCTCACCCTGGCCCGTACCGACAGCGGCACCCTGGGCTTCCGCCTGCCTGACCGGCCCGTGTACGGCCTGGCCTTCCTTCCCGAGCAGAACGATCAGGACGGCGTGCAGCTGCTGATCAACTTCTGCCAGGCGGTATGCGGCTGCACCCTGTGGTGGAGCAACAAAGCCTTCCTGGAGCGGGCGAAGGAGGAAATCGAACGCACGGTGGGCAATGCCGAGGCGCTGTGCGCTCTGTCCGGCGGCGTGGACAGCGGCGTGTGCGCGATCCTGGGCAACATGGCTCTGGGACACCGGCTGCACTGCCTGTTCGTGGATACGGGACTCTTGCGGAAGGATGAGGGCGACCAGGTCATGAGCTTCTACCGGGAGCAGATGGGCCTGAACCTGACGCGCATCAACGCCGCGCCGGAGTTCCTGGCGGCGCTGCAGGGCGTGACCGATCCCCGGGAGAAGGAGCGGATCATCTTTTCGCTCCTGCAGGAGATTGTCGCCCGGGAGGTTGCCGCCCGGCCCAATGTGCGGATGATTCTCAAGGGCACCAACTACGCCGACGCGCTGGAGGGCGACGCTGCCGACGACGCGCCGGGGGGCGTGCAGGTGGTGGAGCCGGTGCGGGAGCTGTTCAAGGACGAGATCCGCCGGGTGGGCGAGGATCTGCTGCTGCCCCCCGCGCTGATCAACCGTCAGCCCTTCCCGGGCAGCGGCCTGGCCCTGCGCATTGCGGGCGAGGTGACGGAGGAGAAGCTGTCCATCCTGCGGGAGGCGGATGCGATCTTCCGCACGGAGCTGGAGGCCGACCGCCAGAGCAAGCGGCTGTACCAGTACTACGCCATGCTGTCCGACGCGCCCTTTGCCGATGGATACGCCATCCTTCTTCGGGCCGTTCAGCTCAATGACGGCGTGAACTGCGTCGCATCCCGGCCGCCCTACGACCTGCTGGAGCGCATCGCCCAGCGGATCCGCGATACGCAGCCGAAGGTCAGCAGCGTCCAGTATGACCTGACGCCGTGATATTCCTGTCCATTGCAGCAGCCGCGCATGACCGTCATGGGCCAGCGC
This sequence comes from Eubacteriales bacterium, assembly GCA_034104265.1. Lineage (GTDB taxonomy): Bacteria > Bacillota > Clostridia > Christensenellales > Aristaeellaceae > UBA11524. The sequence continues at coordinate 13,938 of JAXEEE010000043.1, forward strand.
GGCTGTTTTTTGTCATGGCACAGCAAAGCCGCGCACCATGTCGGTACGCGGCTTGTTTTAGCTTATTCCGGCCTCGCCCAGCTGCTTTCCAGCAGGTTCAGACCGTTGGGCGTCCACTCGCTGAGGATGCCCTTGCGGTTGGTGGCATAATGCACGCCGCACTGGCCGTACTTGTTGTAGCCCGTGACCCACACGCTACCGTCCGTTTTCATCAGGCAGCAGGCCAGGCTGCCCACGGAGGCGTCCGCTACGTCCTGCATCACCAGCGACGGCAGGCTCTTCAGGTTTTTCTTGCCCACACCCCGCTGGCCGGTATCCGTGTTGCCCCAGAGCCACAGGTCGCCATTGTCCGCCAGGGCCATGGTATGACTGCTGTAGGCGATTACCCGTACAATCTGCATCTCATCGGGGATCATCACCCGCACGGGATCATAGTTGGTGGAGCCCACCGCGTCAGTACCGCACTGATACAGCTCGTTGCGGCCCCATGCCCACACATGCCCCTCCGTATCCAGGGCGTAGGCGGTATCGCCGCCCGCGGCAATCTGCACCGGGGTGAAGCCCTCGATGGCCACGGCAGTGGGCGTCATGCACCAGCCCTCCCGGGTCTTGTAGCCCAGCTGGCCGTAGTCGTTCTCGCCCCAGGTCCAGATCACGCCATCCTTGTCCAGGGCCATGGAGTACTTGCCTCCGCAGCCGATCTGCACGACGCCTTCCAAGGGAAGCTGTACCGGCGTCTTGACGGTGGCGCGGCTTCCATTGCCCACCTGGCCGGTGCTGTTCTTGCCCCAGCCCCAAACGTGACCGTCGCTGTCCAGCGCCAGACCCTGGCCGAAGCCTGTGTCGATCTGCACGATATGCTGCAGGCCCTCGATCTTCCTGGGCACATTGGAGCTGCTGGTGCTGTCCGCCAGCCCCAGCTGGGAGTGACCGTTGGCGCCACAGGCGTACACGTCACCATTTTGCATCAGGAAGAGGGTGTTCTCGTTGCCGCACTGGATGTCCAGGATCTCCCGGCCGTCCAGTCCCTGCGCACCGGTCACCGGTTCGCCGATGAGGTTGCGGCGCTCGTAGCCGATCTGCCCGACGCGGTTGTCGCCCCAGGCCCAGATGGTTCCCTCAGCGTCCACCCCGAAGGCAAAGCTGCCGCCCATGCGCAGCAGCACCCGCGGCGTTTCCTCCGCCATGGCTGCCGCGGGCAGAAGCAGCACCGCTGCCAGCAGCGCCAGCAGTCGCTTCATTGGCATTCCGTCCTTTCTCTGTCAGGGGATCAGCGTGCAGAAGTAGATCATGTCGCCCACGGGCCGCTCCTTGTTGGAGGACAGGGCGTTGATCTTCCTGTTGTTCAGCGCAATGGTGGAGGAGGAGCCGCCGTCCAGGTTGTAGGCGTTGATCGCCCCCATCTCCTTGCACAGCGCCGCCCACTGCGCCAGATCCATGCCCACGGAGTTCTCATTCTCCGGGCCCTCGCAGGTCAGGATCAGGTACGAGAGCGGCCCCAGCTGGCAGATGGCCATGCGCTGGGTCTGCTTGTACTTGCCGTTGTCCACGCTGACCGTGTTCAGATCCGTCAGCGCCTCACCGTCGATGACCAGCCCCGGCCCGAAGCAGAAGGCATGGATCACCTCGCCCTCTAAAGCCTCATAGGCCTCCTGGGTGGTGGGATGCAGAATGGTGAAATCGCCCTTTTCATCAATGATCAGGGTGTCGCGCCCTTCGTTGTAGTTCAGGCGCAGCGCCTGCCCATTGCGCACCACCACGCCCTGGCTGTGGTAGCAGAAGTAGTCGCCGTTGATTCCCATGACCGCCTGGTAGTACTTGCTCATCTTGGCCACGGTGTTCAGGCGCTTGGACAGAGGCGCGGTGGGCGCGGCGGTACCCGTGCGCATCTGGGAGGAATCCGTCAGGGTCACATAGGCTGCCATCACCGTGGTGTCCAGGTGACGGAAGGTTTCAATCCGGATGTCCAGGGAATCGTCATGGTAGCCTGCGTTATCCGGCAGGTAGCACTCCTTGTGGGGCGGATAAGGCGCAGGCTCCATGGCGTAGGGGATCGGTTCAAGGCCGGAAGCGAAGCCAGGCGCCGCCAGCAGTGTCAGCGCGCATGCCAGCGCCAGCAGGCGCAGGAATCGTTTCATCAGTGCATCACTCCATCATGATTGACAGTTCTTCTATTGTAACCGAATATGCCCTGTCTGTCAATCATGGAAGGACCTCAGCGGATGGCCTCAATGCCCTTGCCATCCAGCACGGCGGGCATCACCTTGCCCATGGCGGCAATGCTGCCCAGCAGCAGCGCGCCCACCAAGCGGCCCTCCACCAGCCAGTACTTCTCGTACTGACCATCCCGGCGAACTTCATCCACCTGATAGGGCAGATCCTTCTTGCCGCAGTCGCCCAGGGCGAACAGCGCCGTGCCCATGCCGTGGAAGATCAGCGGACGGGCCACAGGCTGATAGACTTCATCACCGCCGGCGGCGTTCACGCCCGCCACACGACCCATCTCCGTGGCTTCCGACCACAGGCCGTAGCTCATGCCAAAGGCAGCGCAGTCACCGCAGGCGTACACGTCCGGGGCGGAGGTGCGCATATGATCGTCCACCACCACGTTGCGGCCAACCTCCAGCCCGGCCTCCTGGGCAATGGCGATGTTGGCGCGGATGCCCGCGGACACCACCACCAGCCCGGCGGGAATCACCCGACCGTCCTTGAGGGTCACGCTTTCGGCGGAGATGGTATCGGTCTGCGCGTTCTTCAGCAGGGTCACGCCATACTTGTCCATGGCCTCGCCCAGGATCTCCGCGGCGGTCTCGTCAATCTGCCGCTTCATGATCTGGCCGCCCTGCTCCAGCACGGTCACATGCATGCCGCCCTGGCACAGCGCCCAGGCCGCCTCCAGGCCCAGCACACCGCCGCCGATGACCACAGCCTCCCGGGTGTTTTTCGCGATTTCGCGCACGCGGCGGGCATCCTCAATGGTGCGGATGGTCACCACATGGGGCAGATCGTTGCCGGGCATGGGGGGCAGGAAGCACCGCCCGCCCAGGGCGTAGATCAGCTTGTCATACACAAAGCCGTAGCCGCCCTCGCACTGAACCATCTTCTCGGCGGTATCAAGGGCGGTCACACGGCAGCCGGTGACCACGTTGATGTTCTGCTCGTCGTACCAGGCGGCGGGCTCGATGGCCATGTCCTCGGCGGAGGTGTCCGCCAGCAGGGCCTTGGTCAGCATGGGACGGTTGTAGGGGGCCGCGTCCTCCGCCGTCAGCATGACGATGGAGGCCAGGGCGTTATGCTCGCGGATGGCCTTGGCCGCGTTGAAGGCAGCCGTGCCGCCGCCCAGGATCAGGAATTTCTCCATGGTGTTGTTCACAACGGCCTTGGGCGCCAGCTCAATGGGTTCGCACTGATCCAGGCCCACGCCGCACACCGGGCACTTGCCCTCCGACGCATCAAAAATCTCGCCGCACACCAGGCAGCGCACCAGCTTGACTTCCTTGCTCATGTCTGTCATCCTCCCGTATTGCAAATGGATATAGATAAGTATACCATATTTTTTCTGCATCGGTAACCATGCCGGAAAAGTTTTTTCCATGGCTTTGCATGGGCAGCCCGCCGATAGCGCATACTGGCCCCGAGGTGATAGAACATGACCACATGGACGCCCAAGGAAGCCTCGCTCCTGGAGGATCTGAAAAAGCAGGAGCAGCTCTGCGTGGAAAAGTACAGCCAGTACGCCGCGAAGGCCAGCGATTCCGAGCTGCAGACCATCTTCTCCACCATCCGCGATATTGAGCAGCAGCATTTGCAGACCATCACAGGGATGATCGCCGGTCAGCTGCCGGAAAGCCAGCCCCAGGGCTCGCAGACGGGCAAGCCCTCCACTGTTCCCCCGCCCCAGGGCCAGGCCGCCAACACCCCTGCCTGGCAGCAGGACGCCTACCTGTGCCAGGACGCCCTGTGCACGGAGAAGGAGGTGTCCGGCGCCTACGACACGGCGGTGTTCGAGTTCCGCACCCCCGCCGCCCGGCAGGCGCTGAACGAGATTCAGCGGGCCGAGCAGCATCACGGCGAGATGATATACGCCTACATGGCCCGCCACGGCATGTATGCCTGAACCGCATACAGTCAATACCGCAGCTTTCTTGTTTCCCATCCCTGCTGGCAGCCCGCCCGGCTGCCTTTTTTTGCTGGAAATCACAGGATTGGTATCGTTTCCGGCAGGAATTCGCCTTTCCTTCGGCGAAAGGTTGAGCGGTTAACTCCCACAACCAACCGCCCTATTACACAGGAAAGCAGGATGCAGCATGATCCGCAGATATGACTTTGGCGCTCCCGTGAACACCCGCGCCGTGGTGCGCGAACTGCCCGCGGCCCAGGGGGACGTCCCCTTCTTCACCGTTGCCCGGCAGGATGGCTCCGTCTCCTTCGCTCTGACGCTGGACGCGGACGATGTGATCTTCGGCCTGGGCGAGAGCCTGCGCGGCATCAACAAGCGCGGCCACCTTTACCGTGCCTGGAACATGGACGATTTCTCCCACACCGAGAACAAGGCCGGCTTGTACGCCAGCCACAACCTGCTGCTCTTTTTCGGCCCGGAAAAGTGCTTCGGCGCGTACTTTGACGATCCCGGCGAGGTGACCTTCGACCTGGGCTACAGCCGGATGGATCAGGCGGTGATCACCTCGGTGAACGGTGACTTCAGGCTGTTCATCCTGGAGGCGGATACCCTGACGGAGATCTGCCGGGAATTCCGCGGCCTCACCGGGCGCAGCTACATTCCGCCCAAGTGGGCCTTCGGGTACATCCAGTCCCGCTGGGGCTATGCCTCGGATGCGGAGGTGCGCGGCATCGTCGTGGCGCACCGGGAACGGCACATTCCTCTGGACGGCGTGTGCCTGGACATCGACTACATGGACGACTTCAAGGACTTCACCTGGAACCACGACCAGTTCCCGGACATGAAGGCCCTCACCGCCGACATGAAGCAGAAGCATATCCGCCTGGTGCCCATCATCGACGCGGGTGTGAAGGAGCAGGACGGCTACGACGTGTGCGACGAGGGCGTGGAGCAGGACTGCTTCTGCAAGAAGAAAAACGGCGACATTTTCATTGGCGCGGTGTGGCCCGGGCGCAGCTATTTCCCGGACTTCCTGCGGGAGGACGTGCAGGACTGGTTCGGCGAAAAGTATCACCGCCTGCTGGAGGCGGGTATCGAGGGCTTCTGGAACGACATGAACGAGCCTGCCCTGTTCTATACCCCCGAGACCCTCGAAAACGCCTATGCCGTGGCGGACAGCCTGCGCCATGAGAACATCGGCATTCATGATTCCTTCCGCCTGCAGGGAGCCTTCGGCAGCATTGCCAACAACGCCGAGGACTACCGCCGCTTCTACCACGAGCTGGACGGCCGGCGCATCCGCCACGACAAGGTGCACAACCTCTACGGCGCCATGATGACCCGCTCCGCCGCCAAGGGGCTGCGCAGCTTCGACCCGGACAGGCGCTTCCTGCTCTTCAGCCGCTCCAGCTTCATCGGCGCGCACCGGGACGGCGGCGTGTGGCAGGGGGACAATTCCTCCTGGTGGGGTCATCTGCTGATGAACCTGAAGATGCTCCCCTCGCTGAACATGTGCGGCTTCCTGTACACGGGTGCGGATCTGGGCGGCTTCTCCTGCAACACCACGGAGGATCTTCTGCTGCGCTGGCTGGAGCTGGGGGTATTCACGCCCCTGATGCGCAACCATTCCGCCCAGCACACCCGGGATCAGGAGATTTTCCGCTTCTCCACCTGGGAGGCCATGCGCGGCGTGCTGACCGTGCGCTACGCCCTGGTGCCCTACCTGTACAGCGAGTTCATGAAGGCCGCGCTGACCGATAGCATGGTTTTCCGGCCCCTGGCCTTCGATTATCCGAAGGATCCCATGGCCCTGCGCACGGAGGATCAGGTGATGCTGGGCGAGGGCTGCATGATCGCCCCGGTGTACGAGCAGAACGCCCGTGGCCGCCATGTGTACCTGCCCGAGGACATGCTGCTGGTGCGCTTCCGCACCGGGGAGGACTACGACCTGATCCCCATGGCCGCGGGGCATCACTGGATCGACCTGGCGCTGAACGAGCTGCCGCTGTTCATCCGGCGGGGGCACATCATCCCCCTGGCGAAGCCCGCCGAGTATGTGGAGGGCATTGACGCGACCCGCCTGACCCTGCTGGGCTGGCTGGACGGTGACGCCGCCCTGTCCCTGTACGATGACGACGGCCTGTCCACCGAAGTGAGCCTGGACAAGGGCCTGACCGATATCCGCGTGACCGTTCAGAATGGCCGCGCCCAGGCCGAGGGCAGGAACCTCGTTCTGGATGCCGGCCGCCTGCTGGTGGGCGACGCGTTCCCGGAGGCAAAGGCATGATCCACGCCGTCGTCTTCGACATGTATGAAACGCTGATCACCCACTACCGCTGCCCGCTGTACTTCAGTGCGGAAATGGCGGCGGACGCGGGCATCCCGGCAGTAGATTTTCAGCGGCTGTGGCACGCCACCGAGGAAGCCCGCACCACCGGGCGTTTGACCCTGGAGGACGCGCTGACGGGCATTCTCCGTGCGCAAGGCTGCTATTCCCCCGAGCTGGTGCAGAAGCTGACCAACCGCCGCACCGCCACCAAGGAGGAATGCTTCCGGCACCTGCATGAGGGCATCCTGCCCATGCTGACCGCGCTGAAGAAACGGGACCTGCTGGTGGGGCTGATCAGCAACTGCTTCTCCGAGGAGGCGGCGGTCATCCGCAGGAGCGTGCTGTACCCCTACTTCGACGCGCCGCTGCTCTCCTGGGAGGAAGGGCTGCAAAAGCCGGACGAGGCCATCTTCCGCCGGTGCATGGAACGGCTGGGCGCAGAAGCGGAGGAATGCCTGTACGTGGGTGATGGCGGCAGCCATGAGCTGGAAACCGCCCGGCGTCTGGGCATGACGGCCCTGCAGGCGGCCTGGTACCTGCGGGAGGACACCCTGCAGCCCTGCGGCCGGAAGCCGGACTTTCCGCAGCTGGAGCATCCCATGGATGTGCTGAAGCATCTGGCATAAGTGCATCAGGACGGCTGTTCCCGTTTTTTCGGGAGCAGCCGCTTTCTTCGTGCGAGGCCTTGTCAGGGGCAGCATTCCATATTATAATAGATGCAAATGGCCCGATTCCCACAGATTCATCACCATATGGCAAGGAGGATTCATCCATGATTTACCATGTGAACCAGACCGCTTCCCGGGAGGGTGACGGCACGAAGGAGCGCCCCTTCCGGCGCATCAGCGACGCGGCGGCCCTGGCCCAGCCCGGGGACGAGGTGCTGGTGTTCCCCGGCGTTTATCGGGAAAACGTCAGCCCCCTGAGCGGCGGCACGGAGGACAAGCGCATCGTCTACCGCTCGGTGGAGCCCCTGGGCGCGGTGATCACCGGCGCGGAGGAGCTGACCGGCTGGACCCGCTGGCAGGGCAATGTGTGGACGGCGCGGGTGAACAACGGCGTCTTCGGCAGCTACAACCCCTACACCACCGAGGTCTACGGCGACTGGTACTTCGCGCCCTCCGTGCGCCACACCGGCGCGGTGTACCTGAACGACCGGATGCTCTACGAGGCCGAGAGCCTGGAGGAGTGCATCGCCGGCGAAGTATACGCCCCCTCCTGGGAGCCGGAATACTCCGTGTACAAGTGGTACAGCGTGCAGGACGGGGACGATACCGTGCTCTTCGCCAACTTCCAGGACATTGACCCCAACACCCAGAAGGTGGAAATCAACGTCCGCCGCCGTTGCTTCTTCCCGGAGGAAACCGGCCGGGGGTACATCACCTTCTCCGGCTTCAAAGTGGAGAAGGCCGCCACCACCTGGGCGCCGCCCGCCGCCTTCCAGGACGGCATGGTGGGCCCCCACTGGTCCAAGGGCTGGATCATCGAGGACTGCGACATCAGCAACAGCAAGTGCTGCGGCATCTCCCTGGGCAAGTATTACGACCCTGAGAACGACCACTACTTCACCACCAGGCACCTCAAGAGCCCCACGCAGATGGAGCGCGACGCGGTGTGCCGGGGCCAGTATCACGGCTGGCTGAAGGAGAAGGTGGGCAGCCACATCGTCCGCCGCTGCCACATCCACCACTGCGAGCAGACGGGCATCGTGGGCCGCATGGGCGCGGTGTTCAGCCTGATTGAGAACAACCACATCCACCACATCAACAACATGCAGGAGCTGGGCGGCGCGGAAATCTCCGGCATCAAGCTGCACGCCGCCATCGACGTGGTGATCCGCCGCAACCACATCCATCACTGCACCATGGGCGTGTGGTGCGACTGGCAGGCTCAGGGCACCCGCATCTCCCAGAACCTGCTGCATGACAACCAGCGTCCCGCCTGCTGCACCTGGGCCGAGGGCGGCATGGAGAGTCAGGACGTGTTTGTGGAGGTCAGCCATGGCCCCACCCTCATCGACAACAATATCATGCTCTCCCAGGTGTCCCTGCGCTTCGCCACCCAGGGTGTGGCCATGGTGCATAACCTGATGACCGGCACCTTCACCTGGGTGGGCAGCGGCACCGGTACCCGCTACACCCCCTACCACATCCGCCACCGCACGGAGGTCGCGGGCTTCATGCACTTCCTCCACGGGGACGACCGGTTCTACAACAACATCTTCGTCCAGGGCTTCCCGAAGGACGGGGAAATCCGCCGGGGCGATCCCAACGAGAACGAGCGGGTGGTGGGCACCTGGTGCTTCGACGACTATCCCACCTATGACGAGTGGATCAGCTGGTTCGACCTGGACGTGGCCCGGCCTGACATGCACAAGCTGGCGCAGTACCACGAGAGCCACCTGCCCGTATGGGCCGCGGGCAACGCCTACCTGGCGGGCGCACAGCCCTGGAAGCATGAGACGCAGAAGCTGGTGAACGGGGACGCGCCCATCACCGTGGAGCTGGTGGAGCAGGACGGCGCGTACCGCCTGCGCACCAACCTGTTCGACGTGCTGGGTGACTTCCGCTGCGGCATGATTCATAGTGATATCCTGGGCAAGGCCTTCGAGCCGGACGAGCGCTACGAGAATCCCGACGGCTCCCCCATCACCTTCGACCGGGACTACTTCGGCAACACTCGGGGCGTGGCGCCCATGCCGGGTCCCTTCGCCTCCCCCGAGAGCCTGGAAGCTGCCCTCTGGTGATCACGCCGAGGACGGCGTGTCAAAAAAGTGGCCTGCAGGCCACTTTTTTGACACGCCGTCCTCGGCGTGATCACC
>JAXEEE010000044.1:0-3519 GCA_034104265.1 Eubacteriales bacterium
CATCCCATTGCCTTCTTTTCATCACCGATACAGATGTAGTACTGTCCAAGGAGATTAAGCGTATGAACATCATCAGGGTCCCTGCTGTAGAGTTCCTGTCTTTTTTCTCCAGCCTTCTCTATCGTGTCTGCTGAAATGGGCGCGCCGCGACGCGGAGCATGGGGCGTTCTCCCCTTTCGTCACGGCTTACGCCGTGACACCTTCCCCTCCGGGGAAGGGAGCTTCGCCCCTTTTCCTGCACGCGCTCGGGCGGGACTCCCCTGCGGTCGCCCCGCTTCGCGTGGAATTGCGCCCTCCGCCTTGGTTGAGAGAGGCGGCGACCTCCTGCGGAGGTCGGCGGAGGTTACTCAGGCTCCTCCGGCCATGGGGCAGGTATGGCTGCATTTCTGTTGCGCATACAGGAACAAACAGCATCTTCCTGCGTCCAACATCATGAAGGGCGAAATGATCGCCCCTGAAAGGAAGATGCCCTCATGAAGCGTGCGCTTGTCCTGCTTGCTGTACTGTTCCTGGCTCTGTCCGCGACCGCCTGGGCGGAAGGCGCGACCGGTGCGTGGCAGACTGCCGCGGACACCGCCCTCACGCCGGAACGTCTCGCCCCCCTGGAGGAGGCCCTGAGCGACCTGGTCGGCGTTGCATACGAGCCTGTGGCCTATCTGGGCAATCAGGTGGTCGCCGGGCTGAACCACTGCTACCTGTGCCGCGCTACGGTGGTCTATCCCGATGCGCAGCCCTCCTGGAAGCTGGTTTACGTGTACGAGCCGCTGGAGGGCGTCGCGGAAATCACCCGGATCGCCGACCTTGACCTGGCAGCATTTGCCACGCCCCTGAGCCCGAATTGAATCCGGGCTTTTTTCTTATCAGTCCAGCGCGAAGCCCAGGGCCTTCGTGCGGTTGTACAGGGCGGCATTCACCAGTGCGCCGCCGGACACATTATCCTGCACCCAGGTGAAATATTCCTCCGGCACCACGCTTTTCGCCGTACCGGGCAGGTAGATGCTGAACACGTTGCCCTTCTCCAGGCCGTTGAACACCTGGTTGACCAGCCGCACGCCATCCACAATCCGCTCCGACCCAACCGAACCGTCCACCGTCAGCTGCGCCACCGTCATGCGGTACTCCCTGGCGCTGACCTGGGTGAATCCACCGAATCGCCCGCTGAAGCTGCAGACGTACTGCGTGCCGTTGGGGTAGCCCGGGCCGGTCTCGCCCATGTCGCTGTCCTCATACACACCCGTGAAGCTGCCGTCCGGCTGAATAGTCACCGTGCCGCGCCACGCGCCCACCCCGCTGGAAAGCGTCCACCGGGTGGTTTCCCGAAAGGGGAAGCCGTCAGCCTGCGCGATTTCCTGCATGCGCACCAGGTCTGTGTGGATGTAGCCGTACAGGCTCTCGGTTCTGGCATAGTACCAGCCGGTATCCGTTTCGCCCAGCAGGGAGAGGATGGTGTTGTTATTCAGCCGCGTCAGCACCGCTGTATCCTCCGACGGGCCCTGGCGGAAATTCACCCAGCTGCTGTTCGGGTTGCTGACCATACCGGTTTTCACCGTGCCGGACGCACTGCCCATGCTGCCCCGCAGCAGGTATTCCGCCTTCATATAACCCGTCTGACTGCCGATGGTTACGGCCACCCAGTCGCCCTGGGGCTCGGCCTCGCACAGCACCCGCGTGCCGGTGAAGTACAGGCCCAGGGATTCAGACGCGGTTGAACGGCCCGCCCGCAGGTGCACCCTGTCCGAGGTCTTGCCGTCGATGATGGCTTCATCCGCCAGCGCAGCGGAGGCCAGCAGCATCAGGAAAACCGCAATGATTGCCACGAATCTTCCTTTTCTCATACAGATCACTCCTTATCCCTGTCCAAGGCATCGTCTGAAGGCACAGCATATCTGGCGTTGATGGCCGCGATTTCACCGGCTCTCAGCGCCGGATTGCAATAGGAGCATGCCGTAAGCTGCCTGAAGGGCTCGTCCTCCAGCTCACGATAGGTGAACGCCGTCAGCGGCAGATACTTGTCCCTGACCCCGCAGCATGTTTCAGCAGCGTGATAGTTCTCGCCGCCCCTGGGGTTGTAGTACAGCGTCAGGGACTCATCAGGGATAGGGATCTGCCTGCCCGGCCAGTCCTCCCAGATGACCAGGCGGGTACCCAGCTGATCCTTCAGCCTGTCCCACAGCCAGCGCATATTGATGCCCTGCGGCGTTCGCCTGCGCTGCACGCGGATGCAGCCGTGGCTGGCCCTGCTGCCCAGCTTGGGCTCCGTGTAGCCGTAGTTCTTCCCGTCCGCCGTGACCACATGGGGTACCTCATGGATCAGGTCGCCGTCATTGTAGCGGATGCCGTAGTTGCACATGAGCTTCTCCGATGGAAATGCTCCTGAAGGGCTGCTGAGCACATATTCGCCTGAGCGGGTTTCGTTCCGGGGATGCTCCGCGTCCGCCAGCCCGGTTGAAACAGCCAGGGTCTCCAGCAGACCGCCGTCGTGGAACAGGTACAGCCGCTGGGTCAGCTTGTCCACCACAAGGCCGTAGCGGGTTTTCACCTGCCGCTCCGTCAGCAGCTCCGTGCGAACATAACCCACCACCAGCTGATTCCAGGCTTCCACCTGGCTGCCCTTGAAGGAGCTGGAGTAACACTCGATCCGCGACCAGCCGTTGTCCAGCTGCTCCAGCACATGAACGCCTTGCGACATGCAGGTCACCTCACCGATGGCCTCGGAGGAAGCATCCGGCTGGGCATACACCCGTGTCTGCCCGCGGGGATCGCCGCTGAGGACGGTCATGGGCTGGGTGAGCATCGCCCAGACGGCCTCTTCATCCGAGATGTCCATGGCGGTTTCCCAGAAGCAGTGTTCGCGGCCGCAGGTTTCCCGGCCAGGGGTGAAGGGCTCGCCCCATGCAGCATGGGCTGACGCGAGCAGCATGCAGCACAGGGCCAGCGCTATCATCCGTTTCATACGTGTTTCTCCTTCTTTGGTATCGACTCCTTCCGTGATAGAAACGTGCGGATGTTTCCATTTCTTCCTGCATGCAACCAAAAGTAACATCCTGATTCAGGATGCTTCTCTGTCGTGCCCGCCACCCAGGTGATAATTCAAGGGCAAAAGAATGCTCTCAGCATGGGACGGGTAACTGCTGCGCCTGTCAAAATAATACGCCCCTGCAGAAAAGAAGAAGCACCTCGATTGAGATGCTTCTATATGGAATCCGTCAGCGACCCATCTTCCCGGGCCGACAGTGCCGCCCCCATCATAGCCAGGATGACGGATGCTCCTGACCCTCGCATTTGTACTCCATCACAGCAAAAAAAGAAGCACCTCGACTGAGATGCTTCTATATGGAATCCGGCAGCGACCTATCCTCTCGGGGCGGCAGTGCCGCGCCCACCACAGCCAGGGTGACGGCTGCGCCAGCCGTGCAATTCCGTCCCCTGCTATGTAAAAAGGAAGCACCTCGATTGAGATGCTTCTATATGGAATCCGGCAGCGACCTATCCTCCCGGGCCGTGTCCAGCCGAGTACTT
>JAXEEE010000045.1:0-2302 GCA_034104265.1 Eubacteriales bacterium
GTTTAATCCTTTATCGTCTCACCGGTCTCCCGGCTCGATCTCTACTCATTCGGAATTACTGTCTTTCCTTTGCGTTGTTGTTTCTGTATCGTTTTCAAGGTTCGGTGCTGGCCGCTCTCGCGAGTCAGCTTAGATATAATAACATCTACCGGCTTTTTTGTCAACACCTTTTTGCAAACTTTTTGAAGATTTTTTGAGTCTTTTTCAGTTTCCGTACGTTAATATCTTTATAGTCATTTTTTATTCGGGCGCCGCTCCACATATGGTGGTTTCATCCATTTCAGGCATACAATCTCATTCGCCCGCGTCCAGTACTTCCTCCACCACCGCGCCGCCCAGGCAGCGCTCGCCCTGGTACAGAACCGCACTCTGACCAGGGGTCACGGCACGCTGGGGCTCCAGAGAAGTCAGCAGCAGCTTATCCCCCTCCAGGCGCGCTTCCACCGCCTGATCCCCCTGGCGGTAGCGGTACTTGCAGGTGCAGCGCAGGGTTTCACCAGGGGCAAGGGGCGCGTCGCCGATCCATGTCACGCCGCCGCACAGGCTCCGGGTGGAGTACAGCATGGGGTGATCCTCCCCCTGGGCCACCAGCAGGCGATTCCTCTCCAGATCCTTGCCGATGACAAACCAGCTGCGCCCGTCGCCGCAGCCGCCGATGCCCAGCCCCCGCCGCTGGCCCAGGGTATAGTACATCAGCCCGTCGTGACGGCCCACCACCCGACCGTCCGGGGCGACCATATCGCCGGGCTGGGCGGGCAGGTACTGGGCGAGGAACTGCTTGAACTTCCTTTCGCCGATGAAGCACACGCCGGTGGAATCCTTCTTCTGGCTGACGGGCAGGCCCTTCTCGGCGGCGATGCGGCGCACGTCGGCCTTGGTCATGCCGCCCACGGGGAACATGGCCCGCTGCAGCTGCCAATTCTTCAGCATATAAAGGAAATAGCTCTGATCCTTGTTCGGATCCGCGCCCCGGAGCAGCTCGCCCGCCTCGTTGGTCTGGACGAAGTGCCCCGTGGCCATGCGGGAGGCCCCCAGCTTCATGGCGAAGTCCAGGAAGGCCCGGAACTTGATTTCCCGGTTGCACAGCACGTCCGGGTTGGGGGTGCGGCCCGCGCGGTATTCCGCCAGGAAATAGCTGAATACACGATCCCAGTACTCCTGGGCGAAGTTGACGGCGTAATACGGGATGCCGATCATGTCGCAAACCTCCCGCACGTCCCGCCAGTCGCTCTCGGCGGTGCAGACGCCGTCCTCGCCGTCCTCCTCCCAGTTCTTCATGAACACGCCGATCACGTCGTAGCCCTGCTCCTTGAGCAGCAGCGCCGCCACGGAGGAATCCACCCCGCCGGACATGCCCACCACAATCCGCTCGCTCATGCCTCCGCCTCCATCAGCCGAGACAGTACCTGCCGGGCGATTTCATCGCCGATCTGCTCCGGCGCGCCCGTGCCGTCCACCACAATGAACCGCGCCGGATCCCGGGCGATCAGCTCCCGGTAGGCAGCCTCCGTGCGGGTGTGGAAGCTATCGCCCTCCATCTCGATCCTGTCCAGCTCTGACGCCGCGCCCCGGCGCTTCAGGCTCGTACGGTGGTCGATATCCAGGTACACCGTGGCCATGGGCAGCGTGCCGTCCACTGCGGGGGCGTTGATGTCCAGAATTTTCTGCACGCCAAGCTGCCTCCCGCCGCCCTGATAGGCCACGGAGGAATCCACAAACCTGTCGCACACAAGCACCTTGCCCGCCGCGACCGCCGGGCGGATGACCTCCCGCACATGCTGCGCCCGGGCAGCAGCGTAGAGCATGGCCTCGGTGATGCCGGTCATGCCCACATTACGACGATCCAGCAGCACGCCGCGGATGGCCTCGGCTACGTTGCAGCCGCCGGGCTCCCGGCTGTGCACCACCTCGAAGCCGAAGCGCTCCAGGGCGTCAGTGAGCAGGCGGATCTGCGTGGTCTTGCCGCTGCCGTCCATGCCCTCCATGGACAGGAAGGCTCCCTCGGGCGGCGTTTCACCGGGGCAGAGCGCATCAATGAGGGCCTGCACGGTGGGGGCGTACACGTCGCAGCCGGCCTGGCGCAATTCCTCCTCGCTGCCGTAGCCGAAGCCCGCGCCGGCGGTTTTCACGCCCACGGTGCGCCCGCCCTCGATGTCGAAGCGGCGGTCGCCCACCATCCACGCCTCAGCGTAGTCCTCCGGCAGCGCGGCGCGGATGAGTCCCGCCTTGTCCGCATCCCGGGTGGCGCCGTCCGGGCCGACAACCCGGTCGAGGAACCTGTCCAGGCCGAAGTAGCGGATGA
>JAXEEE010000046.1:0-2236 GCA_034104265.1 Eubacteriales bacterium
TGAAAGTTCCCGTTCAGGGGAAAAGAACATTGACAGTTCGGGAAAGCATTATACAATAAAGGAAAGCAGGAAAGGCGGTGGGCGCATGAGCCCGGAAGCAGCGGGGCGGAACCGGCGGAAACTGACGGTCAGAAGCGTGTATCAATGCCTGTATGAAGCAAAGGACGGCTGCACCAAGGCGGAGCTGGCGGAAAGGCTGAACCTCAGCCTGCCCACCATCTATCAATGCCTCACCGAGCTGATGGGGAAAGGGCTCATACGCTATACCGGAGCGCTGCAGTCCACCGGCGGACGCCGGCCCCAGCGCCTGCAGGTGGTGGCAGACGCCCGGGTAGCCGTGGGTATCTCCCTGATGGAGGACCGGATCCGCATGGTCGTCACCGACCTTTACCTGAAGGAGCTGCACTACCGGAACGTGCCCCACAGGCTGCAGCTGCAGTCGGATGCGCTGGCGCTCTTCCTGGCCGAAAGCCTGGAGCAGCTGCTGAACGACAGCGGCACGGACCGGAAAAGGCTGTTGGGCGTCGGCATTGCCATTCCCGGCGTGATCACGACGGACCGGAAGAAGCTGCTCCTGGCGCCCACCCTGGGCCTGCGGGATCTGAACCTTGACTCGCTGGTGCGGAGGATTCCCTACCCGGTCTTCTGGGAGAATGACGCCACCTGCAGCGGAAAGGCGGAGATGTTTGTCCGGGGCGGGCAGACCAATATGGCGTATCTGTCGCTGGAGAACGGCGTGGGCGGCGCCGTGCTGATCGGGGGCAAGCCCTATCCGGGCGAGCATCTGCGCAGCGGCGAATTCGGCCACATGTGCGTGGAGCCGGCCGGCCTGCCCTGCGCCTGCGGGCGCCGCGGCTGCCTGGAGGCGTACTGCTCTGCCCAGCGGTTCCAAAGGACCCTCGGCGTTTCGCTGGAGGCCTTCTTTGAGGGCCTGAGCAGGCATGTTCCGGAGTATGAGATGCTGTGGTACGACATGCTGCGGCACCTGTCCATCGGCGTCAACAATATCCGCATGGCGCTGGACTGTGACGTGGTGCTGGGCGGCTATCTTTCCGAGTACCTGGAACCGTACCTCCCCCAGCTTCAGGCGTATGCCGCCGCCAACAACACCTTTGAAGCCAATGCCGACTATCTGCAGATGAGCGTTCTGCGCCGGCATACCGTCCCGCTGGGCGCGGCGCTGCACTTCATTCAGGCATTCCTCAGCGATGGCGAGGTCTGATGCGGGTTCTCCGAAGCCACATACAAAATGGACATCACAAAGAGACGCTGCGGCGACAAACCGCAGCGTCTCTGTTATTCTGATCTGATGGTTATGCCCGCTTGCCCTGGCGCTTCAGCGCCTCAAGGACTTGATTCTGAACGGGCAGCCGCTCCCGCCGGGGATAAGCCTTCTGATACCACAGGTACAGCGCCTGGGCGTCCTCGGGACGCAGACAGGCGATGACCGGCTGGGTCAGCCCCTGGACCGCCAGGAGCATCCAGTACACGGACGGATGCACGTCGGGATAGGCAAACGGCGCGCGATAGATGAAGTCAAGCGCCTGATAGGCCTGCCCGGGATCGCTCTTGACATTCGTGCCCTCAAGGAATGCCCTCAGTGCTTCCCAAAACGCGTCGTGACAGGGCGCGTTGGCCAGCCTTTCGCCCATGCCGAACAGCCCGTCGGCAGGCTTCAGGCGCTTCTCCGCCGCCCGGACCTGCTCAAAATAGGCCTCGTACAGCCCGATCAGCTGCTTCATGACCTCAGGCAAAGGGATTCTCCGTCGGGTACGGCAGGGCCTTGGGCTGGTTGTAGGCAATGTCGGCGACGCCGAAGTACTTGAGAACCTCGAAGAGCGCCTTGCCGCAGTGCGCGAAGGCCACCGCGCCGTGATGCGGATAACGCTTCTGGATCAGCACATGGCGGTAGAAGCGGCCCATCTCCGGGATGGCGAACACGCCGATGCCGCCGAAGGAGCGGGTTGCCACCGGCAGCACCTCGCCCTGGGCGATGTAGCTGCGCAGGTTGCCCTCGCTGTCGCACTGCAGACGGTAGAAGGTGACCTCGCCGGGGGCGATATCGCCTTCCAGGGTGCCGCGGGTGAAGTCGGGGGTGCCGCCGTTCTCCAGCAGGCGGTTCTGGATGAGCTGATACTTCACCGCGCAGCCGCCGCACATCTTGCAGCTGGGGGTGTTGCCGCAGTGGAAGCCCATGAAGGTGTCCTTCAGGGTGTAGCTGAACTTGCCAGCGATG
>JAXEEE010000047.1:0-11051 GCA_034104265.1 Eubacteriales bacterium
TCTCCGTGGCCGCAGGATCAGGCTGGAAGGGCTGACCGTCCACCAGAAGGGTAACCTTCTTCACCCCCGGGAACTGGCTCGCCGTGAACAGCACCGCCCGCAGCGCCTGCTGCCCACCGTCGCTGCGCTGGGTCACGGTCATGAATTCCTTGCTGAAGTCGATGGTCGCCACCCCGTTCTGTACCTTCACCGAGCGTACGCCGCAGTCCCGCGGGATCGGCGACTCCAGCCCGCTGTCGGTTTGAGGGCCTTTTGCCAGCTCCAGCATGGCCGTGGACAGATCCACCGGCGAGAATACCGTGCGCGTTACCGGCACCAGCAGATTCCCGCTGGCCGAGGGGAAGTACAGCTGCACCTGATCCGCATAGGCGCTGCCTGTGGCCATGGTCGGCACGCTTTCCATATTGACGCTGTTCTCGTTGAAGGTGCCGGAGACGTCCGTGCCATGGGTCAGCTGGCTGCGTTCCTGCCCGTCAAAAAGGAAGGTCACCTCAGTCACCGTGTCGAAGCCGCACAGCGCTGCCGCCGTGCCCTGCACCATCAGCAGCTCGTCCTCGGATGAGGAGCAGCTGAGCGCTTCCTTGCTCATGTCGATGCGGGCCTTGCCGTCGCTGATGTCCAGGTCGAAGGTCGTGCCCTCCGGGATGATGTTGGTCAGCCCCATCCGCGCCGCCGCCAGGTCATTCTCGCTGGACTTCACCATCAGCGACAGCGTGGCCTTGGCAATGCCGTCCTGCTGGGGAATCTGCCGGGTGACGGGCACCAGGTAACCGTCCCCGTCACGGTACCAGCAGACAGTGGCCTGGGTGGGTACGTCGGAGATGGTCTCCGCTTCCACCATTGTCTCGGTGACCGTCAGCGGCGGCTCCTCGTAGAGTACCTCGGTGGCGGGGGTTCCGCTGCGCAGGGCCAGCGCCACCACCAGGGCCGCCGCGCATACAATCAGGATCCGTTCCAGGTCTGCACGCTTCCATTTCAGCTTCACCGCTTTCGGCCTCCTCTATCTCCATGGGTTTGGTGGAATGTATGTCCCGCGGCGGCTGTGTATGACAGGGTTGGCATTTTGCGCCGGATGCATTATAATAGGGGGGATGATTTGATGAAGGGGGGACTCCCCATGCCCATGGACGGACTGACCATCGGCTTTGCCGCCCGGGAGCTGAACGCTGCCCTGGCCGGCGGCCGCATTGATAAAATCACCCAGCCGGAGAAGGATACCGTCATTCTCCTTGTCCGCGCCGGGAACGAAAACCGCCGCCTGCTCCTGTGCGCCTCGCCCAACAACGCCCGCTGCCACCTGACAACTGCCACCTTCCCCAATCCCCTGGAGCCACCTATGTTCTGCATGCTCCTGCGCAAGCAGCTGATGGGCGCGCGGGTGCAATCGGTTAAGCAGATCGGCGGCGACCGCGTGGTGTATATCGACATGGATGCCGTGGACGAGATGGGCGACCATGTGCTGCGCCGGCTGATTCTGGAGATGATGGGCCGCCACTCCAACCTGATCCTGGTGGATGGCGAGGGCCGCATTCTGGAGGCCGCCCGGCATGTCAATGCCGAGATGAGTCGCGTGCGGCAGATTCAGCCGGGCCTGGATTACCTGCCGCCCCCCGCCCAGGACAAGCTGGATCCGGAGCAGGTCACGGCGGAAGCGCTGCTGGCGTGCCTGCAGGCCCAGGGCGATATGCCCCTGCACAAGGCCCTGGCAGCCAGCGTGGCGGGCCTTTCCAACCCCGCGGCGAAGGAGCTGGCTTTCCGGGTGCTGGAGCCGGGAACGGATCGTCCGGCGGACATGCAGGACGCCGCCGCCCGGCTGGCGGATCTGCTCCTGCGGCTGCCGCAGATGGCGAACCCCCAGGTGCTTTTGTCGGAGGAGGGGGACGCGGAGGACGTGTTCGCCTTCCCGTACCTGAGCCGCCCCCTGGAGCGTCAGCACGCCTGCCCCACGGTGAGCCAGGCGCTGGAGCGGTACTTCGGCGCGAGGGACCGGCAGGATCGCATCAACCAGAAGAGCGCGTCCATGGTGCGGCTGCTCAAGGGGCAGATCGAGAGGTGCGAACGGAAGCTGGCCCTGCAGGAGGAGGAGCTGGCCTCCGCCGCCCGCATGGAGGAGTATCGGCTCAAGGGCGAGATCATCAACGCGAACCTGTGGCAGCTGAAGAAGGGCATGACCGAGGCCGTGCTTCCCAACTTCTACGATGAGAACGGCGGAACCATCACCGTGGAGCTGGACATCCAGCTGACCCCCGTACAGAACGCCCAGCGGTACTTCAAGAAGTACCAGAAGGCCCGTTCCGCCCGGGAGACCGCCGCCCAGCAGAAGGAAAAGACGATTGAGGAGCTGACCTACCTGGAAAGCTGCCTGCTGGACGTGGGCAAGTGCGTGGGGGAGAGCGAGCTGGAGGAAATCCGCCAGGAGCTGGTGCGCACCGGCTACATGAAGCGGGTGACCAACCGCCGCCAGCAGCGGGCCCTGCCCCAGAGCAAGCCCTACCGCTACCAGTCCTCCGAGGGCATTGACATCCTGGTGGGCAAGAACGCCGCCCAGAACGACCGGCTTACCGGCTCCGCCAGGCCCGGGGAAACCTGGCTCCACGCCAAGGACATGCCCGGCAGCCATGTGATCATCCGCCACGACGCGGCTTCCGGCCCTGTCCCCGACAGGACGCTGCTGGAGGCGGCCATGCTGGCGGCCTGGTACTCCAAGGGGCAGCGGTCGTCCTCCGTGCCCATCGACTATACCCTCCGCCGCTACGTGAAAAAGCCCGGCGGCGCGGCTCCGGGCATGGTGATCTACACCAACCAGCGCACCCTGTACATGACCGTGACGGAGGCGGATATCCGCGCCATCCGGCTGGTGGAGGAATAACGATCAACCCCCAAGGAAACGCGCCAGCGTCGAATGGGTCAAGGGGCGATGCCCCTTGCGGGGTTTGGGGTGGAACCCCAAGCAGGTCCGGGCGGCAGCCCGGCGAAACGGAGGGAAACAATATAAAAAAGCCAGAGTTTCCGAGCGGATGCCTGCATCCGCAATGGAAACATCATGCTCCATGCAGCCCCAAAGGACAGCCGCTTACCCCTGTGCAAGACCAATAAGCAGCCGCCCGGACAGCATCATGCTTCGTCCGGGCGGCTGTTTTAGTATGCTGATCCTTTGCTCGTATGCGGAACCTGCCGTTTCCAACGCAGCATCGCGCATAGCCTTCCCCTATGGGGAAGGTGGCCGAGCGCAGCGAGGTCGGATGAGGTCATGCCCCTGCGGCCTTCGGCGTCTGCCGGGTACGCTGCCGCGTTCCCGTGGAGTTGACTGAACCTGCCGTTTCCATCGCGGGATGCAGGGCATCCCGCCCGGAAACTCTGGCTTCTTATGTTCCTTTTTTCTTGTCTTTTGTGTTGCGCTGGGCTGCCGCGACATCCCTGCGCAGGGGTTTCACCCCTGTTACCAAAGCAAGGGGCATCGCCCCTTGACCCTTTTTCGCTGGCGCGATCCGTGGGGGGGCGGTTATTGTTCCAACTCCCTTGCCATGGTCAGGGCCAGCAGGTTCCAGTTGATGAAGTCGCCGTTCATCACGGGCTTGCCGTCGAAGGGGTTGTAGAATTCATGCATGCTGCCGGTTTCCTTCAGGTCGTCGGTCAGCAGGCGCAGGGAGCCCTCAGCGATCTTCTCCGCTTCCGCCCGGTAGCCGTAGTTCATCAGCCCCTTGAACACAGCGTAGTTCGCCACCAGCCAGATGGGCCCCAGCCAGTTGGAGGGATTGATGGTGGCGGACAGGTTGAACATGCGCTCGTCCTTGGCCAGGGTGCACACGCCGAAGGGGCTGGCAAAGGTGCTCTCGTCAAAGGCGTGGCGGGCCAGGGCTGCGGCCTGCTCCGGGGTGGCGAAGCCCGCCAGCATGGGCAGGAAGCCCGACCATACCCGCACCTTGATGGGCAGCGTCTTCCAGAACACCCCCAGACCCTGGTGGAACCAGTCGTACTTGCGGGTCTTGATATCCACGTCCACAGAGTAGAAGAACTGATCCCGGGGATCCCAGCACTCCCGCTGGATGGCCTCGATCAGCGCCTGCCTGCGGGCGGTGTAGGCGTCGCAGGGAAGCCCCAGGGCCGTCAGCAGATCCGCCATGGCCTGCAGCTCTATGACCATGAAGCTGTTGAGGAAGATGTTGGCGGTGGCATCATGGGGCCGGCCGAAGGTGGCGGGGCCGTTGTCCATGCCGATCATGATGTCGTCATGCCAGACGTACAATCCGCAGTTCTCGTTGAAGTAGGTCTGGTAGTAGGCGAAGTACCGCTCCAGGGGCTCCACGAATTCCCGGGCCCATGCCCAGACCTGCTTCTTGCGGGAGATCAGCGCGATCTGGCTGGCCAGGAAGGGCTTGTGCATGTTCATGCGCACGCCCTCCTTGTGCTTCATCACCAGGTAGGGCTCGGGCCATTCGGCTACCTCGATCATCATGGGAATGTAGCCGTCGGGCTGCTGATGGTCGAAGAAGTTGCGCACATTGCCCTCGGCATGGAGGAGAATCCGCTGGTTCAGCTCCTCCGGGAACAGCTCTGACACGCTGAACAGCCCGTACACCGACCAGAAGGTGTCCCAGTCCCAGACGTTGCCGTCGTAAACGGAACCGGGATCAATGAAGGGATAATGGATGAAGCTGCGGGGCTGCTTGAGCAGCGTCTCCAACTGCGCCTGAATGTAGGTTTCCAGCGGGCGGCAATCCTGACGAGTCATGGGGAATTCCTCCGGTTCATGTCAGTGTCAGATAGCGGAAATCGGCAGGCCAGCCCTCGCCGGTCTGATCCTGGCAGCACAATGTGGCGAAGCACCCGGTGAAGCCCTGGTCGCCGCTGCGGTTGGCGTATTCGTCGGACAGAATATGGCTGGGCGCGTCGGCTACGGGAAGCTCATGCCACGCGCTGTTCACAGCCCAGGCAAAGGCCACGTGGTCGGGCGTGAGCGTCATGCGCAGGACGATGTCCCCCTCCGGCAGGGGAATCATGGGATGCAGAAGCCGGGTGCGGCGGCAGTCCCGCGCAACAAGGCGCAGGCCCCGGCCCAGTTCCTCGTCCCAGGTGACGAGCATGGCGTAGTAGTTGGCGGTGTGGTACCACAGGCTCAGCCCAGCCGCGTGGAGAAAATGGCTGGGGCGGAAGTCCAGCAGGGTTTCGCACACGCAGGGCACCCGGTCGATCTGCGTGCCCGCCATGGCCTGCCGGTGGAGGGACAGCATGGACTCCTGCCCGTACAGCCGCAGCCAGCCGGGCCGGGCGCTCATGGAGCCCTGAAGCGGCCCCCGCAGGGAGGCGAAACGCAGCGGCGGGTCGGGGAAGGTGATGGTCACGGGCTCCTGCGGCCGGGGTGACGCATCCACCGGAGCCTCGAAGGTCTCGGCGGGCAGATGGCCACCATGTTGCAGCCGGGGCCAGCCCTCCTGCCAGACGACGTTCTGCACGAAGGTCTCCCGGCCCATGACGCTCCATCCGCCGAAGAGGGCCTTGCGCGCCCCCAGGTGGAACAGGTACCAGTTGCCGTCCTCATCCTGCACCAGGGAGCCGTGGCCCGCGTACTGGATGGGCCAGTCCGGGCGATCCCGGGCGGTCAGCATGGGGCCGAGGGGATCCGCCTCATACCCGTGATCCAGGTAGCGTGAGCGGGCCACGGTCACCGCGTGACCCGTGCTGGTGCCGCCCTCGGCCACCATCAGGTAATACCAGCCGTTGATGAAGTACAGGTACGGGCCTTCCGTCAGCCCCAGGGACGTGCCGCAGAAGATGCGCTTCGCGTCTCCCACCAGGCCGGGCCTGTCCGGGTCAAATTGCTGCAGCCAGATGCCCGCGAAGTGATCCTGCTCCACCCGGCTGTTCCAGCGCATGCCCACAATCCAGTGGGTGCCGTCCGGCGCGTGGAACATGGACGCGTCGAAGCCCCCGCTGTGGATGCGCACCCGGGGCGCCCAGGGCCCCTGCAAGTCCCGCGCCCAGGTGACATAGTTCTCCGTGTCCTGGGTGGTCTCGTCAAAGGTGCGGGTAATGGAATACACCAGATACCAGATGCCCCGGTCATACGTCAGGCAGGGAGCCCACACGCCGCCGGAGTTGGGCACGCCGGACATGTCCACCAGGGGCTCGGTCAGGGGACGGGCCACCAGCGTCCAGTTGACCAGGTCGGTGGAGCGGTGGATTTCCACCCCGGGGTACCACTCGAAGGTGGAGGTTGCCACGTACCAGGCTCCGTCCACCCGCAGCGCGCAGGGGTCGGGGTGGAAGCCCGGCAGGATGGGATTGCGGATTTGCATGGCCATGTCTCCTTTTTGGCGGAACGTATCAGTCATCTACTGGGATCTGCTGCCGGAGTCCATCAAGACCGACTTCGCCACCACCTGCGGCACCGATCCTTCCTTCATGCCCTGCCTGTACCCCTACGCGGGCGTGACCTTCAGCTTCATCTATCATGAGGACATCATGGAGCAGGCTGGCCTGAACCCCCCGCGAGACCGTGCGCTCCATGGAAGACCTGGACAAGTTCCTGGCCGACCTGTGGCTGAATCAGAAGATCGCCTGGAACGACCTGGAGAACAACCCCTATGTGCCCGCCTTCGAGAAGCTGAAGGAGTGGTACGACCTGGGCTACCTGCCTGAGAAGTGGTGGACCCGCGCCTGGGAGAACGACTACGAGGCCGGCTTCGCCGCCAAGCGTTCCATCCTGGCCTATCATGGCCCCTGGCTGTGGACCAAGGTTGAGACCATCGACCCCACTGCCCAGCTGGCTGGCTTCTGCTTCCCCGCCAACGAGGACGGCGTGATCCTCAACGGCGCTGCCGCTGCCTCCAAGGGCACCGTGCTCTTTGCCTGCAACAAGGACGGCGAGAACCAGGAGGAAGCCGTGAAGGCCTTCAACTGGTGGAACAGCCCCGAAATCGTGAAGATCCGTGCCGAGGCCTTCGGCGAAGTGACCACCATGGATATGTCCTCCGTGGGCTCTCCCGATCTGGTGGGCAGCCAGTACAACAGCGCGATCCGTCCCATCCAGGAAGGCTTCTTCGGCGAGAACGTCGAGTTTGACGGCTCTCCCTGGCCCCGTGACCTGGCTGCCGCCTACCGCAACAAGGACGGCCAGGACGTGACCGCCGCTGACGACATGGCCACCAACTACGGCGACTGCTTCGAGGGCAAGATCACCATCGAGCAGCTGATGGACATCTGCCAGAGCCGCTTCGAGCAGTATTACACCTTTGAGTAAGCGCCCCTTGACGCGACAATCCGGCAAGGCAGTCACCCTCTCGGATGGCTGCCTTGCCATCGTCCCTGCGGGCGAAAGCCGCGTCCGCCTGATGAACGGGAGGAATACCATGCAACCCACAGCCGTGAAAAACAGAAATCTGCGCAAGCGGGCCGACACCCTGCAGGAAATTCTTTTTGTGGCGCCACAGCTGCTGCTGTTTGTGCTGTTCACCATTGTCCCGTTCTTTGTGGCCATCCCGCTGGTGCTGACGGATCGCGTCAGCTTCCTGGACAATGAAGTGAATTATGTCGGCCTGAAAAACTTCGTGACCATCTTCCAGGAGCCTTTCATTTCCGAGTTCATCCCCGCGCTCAAGCGCACCATCCGCTTCACCGTGCTGAACTACGCCAGCATCTATGTCTTTGGCCTGACGCTGGCGCTGCTGATGTTCGAGTACAAGTCCAGGCTGAAGAAGCCCTTCTTTACCGTGATCTACATGCCCTAC
This sequence comes from Eubacteriales bacterium, assembly GCA_034104265.1. GTDB lineage: Bacteria > Bacillota > Clostridia > Christensenellales > Aristaeellaceae > UBA11524. Next base: position 7,728 of record JAXEEE010000047.1, read on the forward strand.
ATGATTTCCGGCCTGGGCACCGGCATGCTGCTGACGCTGCTGTTCTCCCGGGACACGGGCTCGCTGAACCTGCTTCTGCAGCACATGGGGCTGATCACCACACCCATTGACATCAAGACGGAGGCGGCCGTCACCTGGCTGCTGCCGCTGACCACCGGCTGGCGCTATGCCGGTATGAATATGGCGTTCTTCCTGGGCGGCCTTCTGTCCATTCCCACGGACAGCATCGAGGCCTCCGTGGTCGACGGCACCAACTACTTCCAGAAGCTGCGGTACACTATATTCCGCAGATTATTCCCTCCATCGTGATGGCCACGGTGACCTGCCTGATCGGCTCCTTCAACCTGATTGACGAACTGTTCGGCATGGGCGCCATGTACGGCAATGCCAGCGCTGTGTTTCTCTCCGTGCTGGTGTACCGCAAGGGCTTCATGGGCGGATTGTCCCAGTCTGTGGCCATGTCGCTGACGGTCTTCGTGCCGCTGATCTGCATTGCCTTCCTGCTGATCCGCTGGCAGCGGTCCAAGCAGGTCTGACAAGGCAACCCGAATGCATCCGACGATCCATGGAAGGAGACGCGCAGCCATGACGACCATCACCAAGTCGCGGACGCAAAGCCCGGACAGCATGAAGTCCAGCAAGACGAAGAAAACCGTCATCCGCGTGTGCATCACGCTGTTCCTGATCATCTATGTGGTGATCACCCTGATCCCGTTTTACTTCCTCTTTGTCCGCTCCTTTGTGTCCACCAAGGACAGCACCGAGCTGCACCTGTGGATTCCCCCGGAGGAGGAGGTCAGCCTCAACTACAAGTACGGCAACATGTCCCCCTACTTCAACCTGGATCTGCAGAAGTTCAAGGAGGAGATGGGCCTGAAGGGCTACATCAACCCCAACATGACCATGGAGCAGATTGCGGAGAAGTATGATGTCGACCCGCAGAAGATCAAGGACTATCTGCGCACGCTGATCCGCTACAACGGCATCTACACCATATTGCAGAACGGCTTCCTCCGCTCGGTGCTCAACACCATCATCATCACCGGCGGCACGCTGATGCTCGGTGGTATGCTGACCATCATGACCGGCTCGGTGCTGGCAGGGTTTGAGAAGAAATGGCACCGGCGGGTGTACAGCCTGTACATCGCATCCATGATTATACCGTCCACCGTGACCATGCTGCCCTGCTACATGATTGTGCGCAAGCTGGGCCTCTACGATCACTACCTGGCGCTGATCCTGCTGGGCGCCCAGGGCGGCGCGGTGCCCGTGATGATCTTCACCTCCTACATCGCCACCATTCCCAAGGAGCTGCGGGAGTCCGTGGAGATTGACGGCGGCAACCGCATGACCTACTTCCTGCACATCCTGCTGCCCAACATGGGCACGCCCTTCGCCCCCTATGTGGCGATTACCCTGCCCAACGTGTGGAACAACATGCTCAACGGCGTGCTGTACCTGAGCCCCCAGAAGCAGCCCGTCACTGCGCTGATCAGTTCCCTTAGCGGCACCTACGCCACGAACTATCAGGCCATGTACTCCGGCCTGCTCATGTCCATCATTCCGCTGCTGATTGTGTACCTCCTGTTCCAGAACCTGTTCGTGCAGTCGGCCATGCTGGGCGCGGTCAAGGGCTGAGCAGGAACGTCTTCCACGAAATACACAGCAGGCGCCCGGTGCATCACGCATCGGGCGCCTGTTTTTGTTGTGGATGAGTGGACTGACCTCAATGGGCGGAAGGGGCCCTGCGGCGGATGGAATCCCGCAGCACCATGCTGACGCCGATTTCCGCCTTGATGGCATAGGGTGTGCTGCTGTCCTTGAGGGAGCGCAGCGTCTGCACGACATAGAAGCCCATTTCCTTCTTGTAGACGTGAATGGTGCTTAGCTGCGGCGTGCAGGCCAGGCAGACGGAGGTATCGTCCATGCCGATGATGGACACGTCCTCCGGGATACGGTAGCCTGCCTCGGTGATGGCGCGCATGCAGCCCACGGCCATCAGGTCGTTCCCGGCGAAGAAGGCCTCCGGCAGCGCGCCCCGCTGGGCGATGAGCTGCTTCATGTCCTCATAGGCCCCGGGAATGCTGGGCCGCACCGGCCAGATCTGCTCCTCCGGGAGGGTCAGGCCGTAGCAGGCCAGCCCGTCCCGGAAGCCCTGCAGGCGGTCGTCCATGTTGTTGAAGGCAATGCTGCTGGTGATGTGCCCGATGCTCTTGTGCCCAGCCTCGCACAGGGCCTGGGCAGCCAGGTGTCCGGCCTGCATGTTGTTGATCGCCACGGAGTGGACGTTCTCATAGCGGAAGAGGCTATCCAGCACCACCAGTGGGGAATGGAAATGGTCGAACTGGTGCAGCTCCTCCCGGCTCATTTCCGTGCCCAGGAGGATAATCCCGGCGCAGTCCTCCGCGGCGAAAAAGCGGATCTGCTCGGCGCAGTCGGCGTCCTCCCGGGCGTGAAGGTGGCTGATGAGCAGCTCCAGCCCAACACGGCGGCATTCCAGCTGAATGCTCTCCGTCAGTTCAGCGAAGAAGGCAGTGTCGCCCACCACCATGCCGTGGGATTTGTAGATAATCAGGCGCACGTGCTGGCCGATCCGGCGGCTTTCCCGGCTGGGCTGGTAGCCCATCTCCCGGGCGATGGCAAGGATCTGCTCCTGCACCGCCTTGCTGACGCCGCCGCGCCCGTTCAGCGCGTTGCTCACCGTCGCGGGCGATACCCCGGCCCGCTGTGCAATATCGCGCATTCTCAGCTTCACGGCTTCGGCTGCTCCTTTCATAATGAAATTCTTTCCCATTTTTATTATACACAGGAATGGCCATCCGTCAAATGCTTTCTGTGCGGACAGAACAACCGCCGGTTGAGGGGGGACAAGGGTGGGCGCTTCCATGCAACCATCCGACGTGGCATCATGATGACACCCGGACAACGAAGGAGAAAGCGGCCATGACGAAACAGACACTGGGCCAGCGCATTGCCGAAAAGCGTCGCGGCTGCGGTATGCCCCAGGAGGCCCTGGCGGAGCAGCTGAACGTAACGCCCCGAACGATGAGCAAATGGGAGAACGACGTATCAAGCCCGAATGTGCTGCGGCTGATTGATGGCGGCGTGGTGGGTCAGCTGTTGCAGGTGGGCATCCGGAACGGAACGCACATGGAGCTGTGGGTGGACTGAACGCATTGGCACATTCCGGAATAAAAAGGGTGGCTGCTTCCTGCATGGGAGCAGCCGCCTTTATTTGTCAAAAGTCAATCAAAAGGTCCAGTTGCTTGCCGTCGGCAGACTGGAAATCGAAGGCTGACGACATGCGCGTCAGCCTTCGCGCGA
>JAXEEE010000048.1:0-3433 GCA_034104265.1 Eubacteriales bacterium
ATGGGGGTCTTCAGCGCGGCAGCCAGGATCTTCTGGCCCGCCACAGGGGTCTTGAAGTAGCCGCCGTGGCCCAGCAGGCTGTCAATCTGCACCTGCTCCTTCACCAGGATGTCCATGCCGATCTTCAGCGCGGCCATGGCCCCGGACACAATGGAACGGGCAAAGTTGGCGAAGGTCATCTTCGCGTCGGGCATGCGCACCATCATAGGTCGGCCCTCGTCCAGGCCCACCACGGGCTCGCCGGAGAACAGGGGCAGGTTCACCACGCCGCCGCAATCCTTGTCGCCCTCCAGGGCCGTGCGGAAAATGGCGATATAAATATCGTTCATGGATACCTTGAGGCCCGCCGCGTCGGCAAAGCCCTTGAGCATCCCGGCCCAGGCGTTGATGTCGCTGGTGCAGTTGTTGCAGTGCACCATGGCCACGGGCTTGCCGGTGGGGGTGGTCACCATGTCGATCTCAGGATACACCTTCGACAGGGGTTTCTCCAGCACCACCATGGCGAACACGCTGGTACCGGCGGACACGTTGCCCGTGCGCACCGCCACGCTGTTGGTGGCGACCATGCCGGTGCCCGCGTCGCCCTCGGGAGCGGCAGCCGGGGTGCCGGGCTGCAGATCGCCCGCAGGATCCAGCAGCTTCGCGCCAGCCTCGGTGATCACACCCGCGTCATCGCCCGCGCACAGCACCTGGGGCAGGATATCCCGCAGCCGCCAGGGGTAGCCCTTCTCCGCCACCTTGCCGTCCACCAGGTCGATCATCCGCTGGTCGAAGTCGCACTTGTTGCTGTCGATGGGGAACATGCCGCTGGCCTCGCCCACACCCATGACCTTGCGGCCCGTCAGCTGCCAGTGGATGTAGCCCGCCAGGGTGGTCAGGTGGTCGATATCCTTCACATGGGCTTCGCCGTTCAGCATGGCCTGGTACAGATGGGCAATGCTCCACCGCTGGGGCACGTTGAAGCCCAGCAGCTCCGTCAGCTCCGCGGCGGCGGGGCCGGTCATGGTGTTGCGCCAGGTGCGGAACTCCGCCAGCTGCTTGCCTTCCCTGTCAAAGGGCAGATAGCCGTGCATCATGGCCGACACGCCGAAGCCGGCCAGCTTCGTCAGCGTCACGCCGTAGCGGTCCTGCACGTCCTTCTTCAGGTTTGCGTAGGCGTCCTGCAGGCCCGCCCACACGTCCTCCAGATGATAGGTCCATACGCCGTTTTCCAGGCGGTTCTCCCAGGTATGGTCGCCGGAGGCAATGGGTTCATGGTTTGCGCCGATCAGCACCGCCTTGATGCGGGTGCTGCCCAGCTCGATGCCCAGGATACCCTTGCCTTCCATGATCAGCTTGTTCATTTGTTATTCACCTGCTTTATCAGTTTTAGCCGGTAGCCTTCTTTATCATTTCGCGATGAAAGCGCCGTTTCCCTGCCTGACCGGAAAACCAGTGGGCGATCCTGGCAAAAAAACTTCCCGCTTTCCCCTGTGAATCAGCACAATCCGATTGCATTTCCGCCGTGAAAATGCTATCATAGACGACAGAAGAGCATATCCTTTCGTAGCAGACTGCTGAATGATCATAAGGAGGAATCTCCCATGAGGTATCGCGGCGTTATTTTTGCCATGGACGGGGTGATCTGCTTCACTGACCGCTATCACTGCCAGGCGTGGACCAAGCTGGCCAACCGGCTGGGCGTCACCTTTGACGAGGCTGTGTACAACGAGCGCATGCGCGGTCTGAGCCGTATGGACAGCCTGGACGTATTTCTGGACAGCGTGGGCATCACCTGTACTGAGGACGAGAAGCGCGCCCTGTGCGCCGAGAAGCACGGCTACTTTGCCGAGCTGCTGGAGCAGATTGAGCCCGCCGACCTGTCTGACGAGGTTCGCACCACCATGCGCACCATCCGCCGCAAGGGCGTGAAGCTGGGCGTGGGCTCCTCCAGCACCAACGTGCCTGCCATCCTCAAGCGCCTCGATCTGTCCACCTTCTTCGACGCGGTGTGCGACGGCAACACCGTCCGCCACGCCAAGCCCGACCCGGAGGTATTCCAGCGCTGCGCGGGCTTCCTGGGGCTGACCCCCTCCGAGTGCCTGGTGGTGGAGAACGCCAACGCCGGCGTGCAGGCCGCCATTGGCGGACGTTTCCACTGCGCTGCCCTGGGCGACGCCAAGGACAACAAGCTGGCCACCTATCACCTGAAGTCCTTTGCCGACCTGTGCGGCATCACCGACTGACCCGGCGAACGCAAAAGGCCCGCTGCCATCTGTAGCAGCGGGCCTTTTCCTATGCTTGCTCAGTCATGATATTCCGTGACGCGGAGCAGGGCTTCCGCCTTCCTGACCTCCTCTTCGGTGGGGGTGGGCACGCCATCCAGGGGATAATCGATGCCCAGGTTCTTCCACTTGAACAGGCCCAGGGTGTGATAAGGCAGGATTTCCACGCGCTTCACGTGCTGCAGGGAGGCGATGAAGTCGCTCATCTGCCGGAGGCCTTCCTCGTCGTCGGTGACGCCGGGCACCAGCACGTGGCGGATCCACATGTCATGGCCGTGGTCGGACAGGTAGCGGGCCATGGCCAGGATATTGGTGTTGGTACGGCCGGTGAGCTCGATATGCTTCTGCTCGTCGAACTCCTTCAGATCCAGCATGGTCAGGTCGGTGACGGCCATCAGCTTGTCGAAGCGGGCCAGCCACTCGGGATCATCCGGGCGGAAGGGCTGGCCTGCGGTATCGATGCAGGTATGGACGCCCTCCTTCTTCAGCTGGGTGAAGACCTCCGTCACGAAATCCATCTGCAAAAGCGGTTCGCCGCCGCTGAAGGTCACGCCGCCGTTATCCCGCCAGTAGGGGCGGTAGCGCAGGAGCTTGGCGACCAAATCTTCCGCGGTCCACTCGGTGCCGCCGCTGTGCCAGGTTTCGGGATTGTGGCAGAACTTGCAGCGCAGTGCGCAGCCCTGCAGGAAAACAACAAACCTCACGCCGGGGCCATCCACCAGGCCGAAGGATTCCAGGGAATGGACATAGCCGGTCTTCTTCGTATCGCTCATCTCAGTGTACCTCATCGGCTTATTGGGGCTAACCCCTGCCTCTATTATACCCATTTTTCCGCAAATGTAAACAGCGGGGTGGGCAGTGCCCACACCCGGCTCGGCGGGCAGTGCCCGCACCCGGCGCGCGATTGGGTTGTGCGCCTGCGGTCATGCTGCGCGCGCGTGGAGCTGTGCCGCTGCTTGACTGAAGGCACGGCGCACGGAGGGTGCGCCGCGCTTGCGGGGTCACGGCGCGCAATAGGCGCGCCGCGACGCGGAACATGCCCAAAAGTCTCCTGCCCTTCGGCAGGAGACTTTTGTCGCGCTTTTCCCGGAGGGACGCTGCCCCCCCGAACCCCCGGGTAGGCAGTGTCCGCACCCGGCTCGGTGGGCAGTGCCCACACCCGGCTCGCG
>JAXEEE010000049.1:0-47244 GCA_034104265.1 Eubacteriales bacterium
TTGCTGCCATCGAAGAGGCGATGCGGAACTACGCTTCTGAGGAATACGATCTGGTCATCGGCCACGGATTTGAATTCGGCGAGCCCGCCATGCGCGTCGCTCCTGAGTTCCCCGACGTGAAGTTCTTCGTCAGCGGCAAGATGCCCGACGGTGTCACCGAGGCCGACCTGCCTGAAAATGCTGGCTTTATGGATTATCGTGAGTATGAGGGTGCGTATCTGGCCGGTATCGTGGCCGGCGGCATGACTGAGAGCAACATCATCGGCTATGTGGCTGGTCTGGAGATCCCCACCCAGCTGTCTGACCTGGCCGGCTTTGTCCAGGGCGTTAAGCGCATCAATCCCGACGCCAAGGTCTACGGCGTTGTCACCGGCACCTTCGAGGATCCCGCCAAGGGCAAGGAGGCCGCGCTGGCCCTGTACGACATGGGCTGCGACATCGTCTTCGCCGTGGCCGGCAAGACCGGTGAGGGCGTGTTCGAGGCCGCTGCCGAGACCGGCAACTACGCCATCGGCGTGGACTCCGACCAGAAGTACATCAATCCCGACCTGATTCTCTGCTCCATGGTCAAGAAGGTCAACAAGTCCATCTACGACGTGGTCAGCGATATGGACGGCAAGTTCCAGCCGGGCCAGATCTGGAGCGCCGACATGGCCACCGGCTACATCGACGTGGCCTATGGCACGGAGGATATGCCCCAGCAGGTTTCCGACGAGCTGAAGGCCGAGGTGGAGGAGCTGAAGGAGAAGATCATCTCCGGCGAGATTGTCGTACCCTCTACGCTGAACTGATTTCCGGCGTTTTCCCTGCGGGCAGCGGATGATCTCCCCTGCCCGCTTTTCGTACATCATGAATGCACAGGAATTGGGGCGATCTACATTGGCTGAAACCATCGTTTCCTTCCGGCATGTGTCCATGCAGTTCCCCGGCGTGCTGGCCAACGACGACGTGTCCCTGGACATCCGCAAGGGCGAGGTATTCGCCCTGGTGGGTGAAAACGGCGCGGGCAAATCCACGCTGATGAACATCCTCTACGGCATGAACACCCCCACCAGCGGCCAGGTCATCATCAAGGGCCAGGAGGTTACCCGCTTCAACCCCAGCGAGGCCATCGCCCGGGGCGTGGGCATGGTGCATCAGCACTTTATGCTGGTGCCCTCCTTCACCGTGGCGCAGAACATCGTCCTGGGCCGGGAGCCCCGCAAGTATGGCGTGCTCTCCGACCTGAAGAAGGCCAATGCCCTGACCGAGCAGCTGGTGGCAGAGTACGGCCTGCAGGTGAATCCCCGGGATCGGGTGCAGGACATCAGCGTGGGACTGCAGCAGCGGGTGGAAATTCTCAAGACCCTGCACCGTGGCGCGGACGTGCTGATCCTGGACGAGCCCACCGCCGTCCTCACCCCCCAGGAGACCGACGAGCTCTTCGCCGTGATCCGCCGGATCGTCCGGGAAAAGCAGATGACCATCATCATCATCACCCACAAGTTGTACGAGGTCATGGCCATCTCCGACCGGGTGGGCGTGATGCGCGCAGGCAAGCTGGTGGGTGTGGAGAACACCTGCGATGTGAACGAGCGCATGCTGGCCTCCATGATGGTGGGCCGCGAGGTGCTGCTGGGCGAGCTTGACCGCCATGACCCGGATGTGACGGACAACGACGTGGCCGTCACCCTGGAGCATGTGCAGGTGGCGGACGACCGGGGCCTGCCCGCCGTGCGGGACGTGAGCCTGCAGGTGCACCGGGGGGAGATTCTGGGCATCGCGGGCATCGAGGGCAACGGCCAGAGCCAGCTGGTGGAGGCCATCACCGCCATGCGCCCGCTGAGGGGCGGGGATATCCGCATCGCCGGGCAATCCATCCGCAAAATGACCCCCGGCCAGGTGCGTGCCCTGGGGCTGGCCCATGTGCCGGAGGACCGGCTCAAGACCGGCGTATCCGCCCCGGCAGACGTGACGGACAACCTGATTGTGGGCCGGGAGAAGGAGAAGCGCTTCTCCCTCCTGCGCACACACATGAAGAAGCGCGCCATCCGCCAATACGCCCAGGGGCTGTTCGAGCGATTCGACATTCGCGGCGCAGGCGTGGACGTGCCGGTGGGGAGCCTCTCCGGCGGCAACATGCAGAAGGTGGTCGTGGCCCGTGAGTTCTCCTTTGACACACCGGTGCTGATCATCTCCCAGCCCACCCGCGGTGTGGACATCGGCGCGATGGAGGCCATCCACCAGTTCATCATGGACAAGCGCAACGCCGGATGCGCCATCCTGCTGGTCAGCGCGGATCTGGACGAGCTGTACCGCCTCTCCGACAGACTCATGACCATCTATGAGGGGCGCATTACCGGCGAATTCATCCCCTCGGACATCCCCAAGACCGAAATCAGCTACTACATGACCGGCGGCACCAAGGAGGCGGAAGCATGAAGCGCAGGAACCGGCTGAATTATCTGCTGGCGCTGGCCGTCAGCGTGGCGCTGGCGCTGCTCCTGGGCGCGGCGATCATGCTCGCCACGGGGCACAATCCCATCGAGGGCTATGTGCTGATGTTCCAGGGGGCCTTCGGCACCAAGCGCGCCATCGGCAACACCCTGGCCAAGTCGGCCACGCTGTGCCTGACGGGCCTGGCCACTGCCGTGGCTGCCCAGGCGGGCATCTTCAACGTGGGCGGCGAGGGACAATTGTACCTGGGCGCCATGGCCTCGGCCATTGTGGGCGCGAGGCTGGCGGGGCTGTCCCCATGGATCGGCGTGCCGCTGTGCCTGCTGGCCGCCATGGCGGCGGGCGGCGCGTACGCGTGGATCCCCGCAGTGCTCAAGGTCAAGATGAAGGTGAACGAGGTCATCACCACCATCCTGATGAACTCCGCTGCCATCTACTTTTGCTCCTTCCTGGCCAACGGGCCGCTGAAAACCGCCGAGCGCGGGGTTTCCTCCGGCACGGACGCGGTGGATCCTGCCTTCATGTTCGACAGACTGATCCCCCGCTCCAGCCTGACGGAGAGCATCTTCCTGACCATCATCATCGCCTTCCTGGTGTGGTACGTGATGAAGAAGTCCACCGCCGGGTTCCAGATGAAGCTCACCGGCCAGAACGAACGCTTCGCCCGCTACTGCGGCATCAAGTCCGACCGGCTGGCCATTTGCAGCATGGTGGCCTCCGGCGCGATCTGCGGCCTTGTGGGTATGTTCGAGGTGTTCGGACTCCACACCCGCTTCATTGAGTCAGTCTCCAACGAGTTCTACTACGACGGCATGCTGGTGGCCATGATCGCCCGCTACAACCCCGCGGGCATCATCCTGATGAGCGTGTTCTTCGGCGCGATGAAGATCGGCGGTGCCAACATGGAGCTGGTGGCCAACATTCCCAGCAGCCTGGTGATCATCATCCAGTCCATCATCATCTTCTTCATGGCAGCGGAGGAGGGCATCGTGTCCTCGATCCAGGCCCGACGCGCCCAGCGCAAGGCAGCCATGACGCTGCGGAAAGGAGAGTCGGCATGAGCCAGCTTGCATTCATCCTGAGCCTGGGTCTACTGCAGAACACCCTGCGCACGGCCACGCCCGTGGTCATCTGCGCCCTGGGGTGCCTGCTGACCGACCATGTGGGCATGATGAACATCGGCTGCGACGGCATGATGCTCATCGGCGCGTTTGCGGCGGTGATGGGCAGCTGGGTCTGCGGCAGCTGGGGCATGGGCCTCGTCTTCGCCCTGACCGCCGGGCTGATCCTGGGCCTGCTCTACGGCGTGTTCGTCATCAAGTTCAAGAGCGACGAGTTCATCATCGGCGTGGCGCTGAACATCTTCGCCGGCGGCCTGACCACCTTCCTCCTTCGTGAGCTGACGGGCCAGAGCGGCACCTTCCACGCCCCCGAGGGCGGCCTGTCCACCCTTCCCCGGCTCAGCGCCCCCTGGCTGGACAAGATCCCCGTCCTGGGCCAGCTGCTGAACAACAATACCCTGCTGGTGTACGTCTCATGGGTGCTGGTGCTTCTGTGCTGGGTGCTGATCTACCGCACGCCCATGGGCTTCTGGCTGCGCAGTGCGGGCGAGCATCCGCAGTCCCTGCGCTCCGCCGGCAAGAGCCCCGAGCGCATGAAGTACATCGCTTCCCTCCTTTGCGGCATGCTGGCGTGCCTCTCCGGCGCGCACCTGTCCCTGGGATACCTGTCCACCTTCAGCGAGAACATGTCCAGCTCCCGGGGCTTTATCGCCGTGGCCTGCGTGATCTTCGGCCGTTCCAACCCGCCCAAGGTGTTCCTGGCAGCGCTGCTCTTCGGCTTCATCGATGCATTGGGCATGCGGCTGCAGTCCCTGGGCATCTCCTCCGCGCTGACGGCCATCTTCCCCTACGTGGGCACGATCCTGATGATGGTACTTCTGGTGTGGCGCACGGAAATGAAAAAGAAGAAGCTGGCCACCCAGCCGGTGAAATAACCTCCCTGCAAATCAATTCAGCCGGACAGACCCTTTCGTCTGCCCGGCTGCTTTCATGTTTCCGGCTTGTCCCCGTCCTCGGGCTTCTTCCCGACGAGCCCGCCGGTCATCTCGTTCAGGTTGCGCCCGGCCTTCCTCATGCCGCCCCTGAAGCTGCCCGTTGCCGCCACGCCGTAGACGATCAGCCCCGCCACCACGATCACCGCCACCCACACGATGCCCTTCACCGCCCCCGCCGAGTCCTCGCTGGCGGGCTCCACGTCCGGTTCGCCCTGGGTTACGCCGCCGGCTTTCACGCCTGCCGTGCCCCGCACGTCCGACGTGCCCGCCGAGCCCGTCACGCCGCCGTACATCGCGCGGGTTACCACATCCGCCATCATGGGCATGCTGACCAGCACCCGCTCCTTGCTCAGGGTGTAGGTGCCGCACTCCAGCAGCAGCGCACGGGGCAAAAGATCCTGGTTGAAGGCCCCCTTGCCCATGTAAATGTCCTTGATCAGCCCGGGGTAAACCTTGTCCGCCACGGCCTTGATGGTCAGCGCGAAGTCCTTGTTGGCCGCCATGTTCTGGTTGCCCCGGCCCACCAGCAGCCGCACCTTGGAGGCCTTTTTGCTGCCCAGGGTCACGGCGTACTCATCCGGGTCGGGGATGCCGTCCCGGTGGATATCCAGCAGCGCGTCGGGCGTGCTTTTCAGCAGCTCCACCGCCGTCTGGCGGGAGCGGCGGTAGGCCCCGGCGTCATGGGGATGATGCAGCGCGTCCGACACCTCCGTCTGAACGCCGTCGTCCGTCAGCGCGTTGGCCAGAGCATGGGCCACTTCGTAGATACTGCCCCGCTGGTCGTTGCTGTAGGTGCCGTCGGAGGGCTCGTAGCTTTCGTCGCTATGGGTGCAGTACAGGGCAATGCGCCGTCCCCTGCCCGCGCTGACCGCCTGGGCCGCGTCCGGCGCGTCCAGCCAGCTCACGTCCGGCAGCGCCGCCTCGCCCCTGTCCTCCAGGATGGCAGTGTCGCCCTCGACCCGCACCACCTCATAGAGCCGGTTGTCCCCGGAGATGTACTGATCTCCCGCCTCCGGCTCATAGCAGATGGCGGTGATTTTCTCCCCCGCCTTTGTGACCAGCGTCCATACGGTATCCTCTGCGCTGACATGCATTGGCAGAAGCAGCAGCGCGGCAACCAGAGCAAGCAGTCTTTTCATGAGCGGTCTCCCTCCTTTGCAGCCGTCCGCCTGCGGGTGATGCGTTCAACGATTTCCCCAACCAGCTCCGTCAGCAGCACCGCCAGCACCCCGGCGATCACCACCGCGTCCGCGATACCCGCACCGCCCAGCACCAGCTGCTGGTCAATGCCGCGGCTCCAGTTCACCACCGCTGTGGCGATGTCCGCCAGCAGCACGCCCAGCACGCCGCACACAAACGCACCCCGTCTGCTGCGCCCCAGCAGCCAGGCGATCGCGCCCGCCGCCAGGGCATAGAGCAGATTGGGATCCATGGGCAGCTGCTCCGCCTCCGGCGGCAGGAACACGGACAGCCCGTACACCGCAGCCGCCGTCAAGATCGATCCGATGATCGTCCGCCATACCTCCCGGGCCGTGTCCGCCTTCACCAGCAGGAACACGCACACACCCGCGGGAATCACCGCGCCTCCCAGGGAGAAGGATACCCAACCCACCGTGATATTGGGCAGAAGCGTCCCCACAAACATCAGGGCCACCAGCAGCAGCGCCGCCCGGTCCGTCAGGTACATCCGGTCCAGCACCCGCTGCACCACGCCGAAGTAAATCAGGACGGCCACCACCGTCAGAATCACCATGCCCGATGACATACTGCCTCCGTCAAATGCTTGATGCCATGGATTCTTTCCGCCCGTTGTGCTTCTTATGCACAAAAGTTGTATGTTTTGCCTTTTGCTGCTTGACGTTACGGTCAGTATTTGATACAATTCTTACATACAAAATGGTCACAGCATGACGTCACGCGGTGGCAGCATGACGCATGCTTTATTTCCGTGAATCCGCCCTTCAATCAAGCCTATTTCTATCGCAGTATGGAGGCATAGCATGAATCTCGATCAGGAACTGGTGTTTGCTTATCTTGAGGAGGACAATGTCCAGCGGGCTTATTTCCGCGTCCGGCCGCTGATCACCTGCCACGGGGATATCCGGGAGGAGGCGGTCAGGCTCTGGCCTGACGAGGGATGCCTGCGCATTGTCCCCGACCGTGCGGAGCAGCACACCTTCAAGGATCGTATGCGCGCCCTGGGGCATTATTGCGCGGTGGATCTGCGGGGCATCCCCACGGACGCCGGGAAAATCCGTACCAACAAGAATTACCGTCCCGACCGGGGCGAAGTCAACCAGTTTATTCTCTATTCCGATACGGTCAAGCCCCTGCCGGAGCATACCTTCTTCGAGGTGCTGGCCGGCACGGCGGAGGATGTCGCCGCCCTGGCGGAGAAGGCCGTTACGCCCCTGTTTTATATTCGCGTGGAGGATACGCTCCTTGGCCCCGTGCAGAAGCGTCATCCCATGCCGCCCCAGCCTGCTGCCGAGGCGGCCGGTACCCTGGTGCCGGTGGAATCTCCCGATGGCCTGCAGCGGCTGATGCTGTGCATGCCCTCTCCTGAGCCCACCGCGGCGCCTGTTCCATCACCCAAGGCCGCTGCACCGGTTCCAACGTCCGCAGCCCCCGCTGCACCTGTTCCCGCGCCAAGGGCTGCTGCCCCCGCTGCGTCTGCGCCGGCATCGCAAAGTACTCCTGCCGCCGAGGATGCGCCGCTGCCTCTCGGGCAGAAGCTGAATATCCTGGACGAGGGCAAGTCCTTCGATGAGACCCTGCAGAGACTTGACCAACCCCTGTCGAAGGGCGCCAACCTGCTCCATACGCCGGAAGCGCCCCAGAATCGCCCCGCTCCCGCGCCCTCAGCGCCCCTGTCCGGGACGCCCCTGTTCCGTGCGCCGCTGAAGACCTCCGTTCCGCAGCCGAAAAACAAGCTGCAGGAGGTTGTGTCCAGCCAGTGGCGGGTTGCCCGCTACGAGCCCCCGGCGGATTCCCTGCCTGCGGGTACAACCATGCGCCATGTGGTCAACCCCGTGGAGACGGCCTGCCAGAGCCTCCGCGCCGCGTGGGAGGTGCCCGAGGCGCAGACGCAGCTGACGGACTTCATCCTGTCCCTGGACGGCATGAGGGCCAAGCTGGAGCCGAAGCTCTCGCCCTCCGGCGGCGATACGCCCCTGCAGCGGGTGATGCTCAGCCGCCTGCAGGATCTGGAGGCGGAACGGCTGGCCGCGCTGATCCAGCTGGATCAGGCCAAGGCGGACGTGGAGACCTTCCGCAGGAATACCGTGAACGCCATGCAGGAGAAGAGCCTGGCCGCATGCAGGCAGCTTGACGAAAAGAAGGCCGCTGCCGAACAGGCGCTTTCCGCCCTTCAAAATCAGCTGAACGCCCTCACCGCCCAGCGGGACGCCCTGCAGGCCCGGGTGGACGAGCTGCAGCAAACCGGACTGCCCGCCGCCGCTGCGAAGGTCATGGCAGACGCGCAGCTGACCGCGCCCGTAGCAGGAATTCCCCTGCGGATGAGCAGCGTGCCGGGCGTATCCGTGCCCGGTGATGCGCTGCTGGATCGCGTCTTCGCCGCCATGACGGCCTCCGGTGCACCCATGGATCGCAATGAATCCGCCGCGCTGGTGGCGTTGCTGGCCACTTCGCAGCGCTTCGGCCTGGCCTGTTCCGCACCTGCGGTGGCTGCCACCATCATGCGGAACGTGGCGGCCTCCCTGGGCTGGCTCAGCGGCTATGCCCAGCAGATTTCTGCCGAGCAGCGTCCTCTGCCCTGCGTGCCTTCACCCGATGGCACCCCTGCCGTGCTGCTGACAGCTCTGCCCAACTACGCGCCTCTGCCCGCCGTCACCAAGGTGATGGCAGCCCGTTCCGCCGCGCACATGACGCGCAACGCTGCCTATGACATGGACCCCTGGCCGGTGTTCCCCATCCGGGCAGCGCAGACTGTTGCGGAGATCCCCGCTGCGGAGGCTGCACCCGTCAGCGCCGCGTCCCTCCGTGCCCTGGCTGAGTCATCGGATGTGACCGACGCGCAGATTGATCAGGCCCTGGCCCCGCTGACCGGACAGCTGCCGCCGCTTTCCGGCAGCGCCAGCCGTGAACTGCACCGGTTCATCGCTGTGTGCGCAGGGCTGCTTGGGGGCAATCTGCCCGCTGCCATCGACTGGGCTATCCTGCTGTGGTACATGCCCGCACTGGACCGCACCCCCCCTGCGCTGGCTACGCTTAAGCCCCTGCTGCAGGAGTATCCGCTCTCCCTGGCACAGCTGTAATTCAGAACATGCAAAGGCCCCTGCCGCCGTCATGCAACGGTTGCAGGGGCCTTTTATGGACAGCATTGCCTGTGGAATCCATGTCGTCGGAGTGTTTCGCGCGACTGCGGATGTACTTTCTTCGCCACAGGGCGTGCGGATGCGTCGCCTGACGCAGCCGTACCGCCGGAGATTCCCCCACCGCAAAAAGCCCTGCCCATAGCGCGGCATTGTTCGCCACAGGAATGTGGATGCTGCTCCCAATGTCTCTGCCGGAGCCATCCGTGCTGCCTCACGCGAAAAGCCCCTGCCACCGATTCACGACGGTTGGCAGGGGCTTTCTGTATGAATACTGGATGGTCTGAACCGGTTTACTTGCTGTCGTAGCCCAGGGTGCGCAGATCGTCCATGCGGTTGCGCCAATCGGGCCGCACCTTCACCCACAGCTTCAAATTCACATGCAGGCCCAGCAGCTGCTCGATGTCCCTGCGGGCCTCGCTGCCGATCAGCTGCAGCATGGCCCCGTGCTTACCGATGATAATGCCCTTGTGGGCCTCCCGCTCGCAGTAGATGGTGGCGTGGATCTCCATGAAATCATCGCTTTCCTTGTTCATGGCCATCATTTCCACGCCGATGCCGTGGGGCACCTCGTCCCGCAGGTGGAGCAGCGCCTTCTCGCGGATCATCTCCGCGCAGATCTGCCGCTCGGGCTGATCGGTCATCATGTCGTCCGGGAAATACTTGGGGCCCTCAGGGAGCTTCGCCATCAGGGCTTTGGCCAGCTCCTCCACGCCGTCGCCGGTCTTTGCGCTGATGGGGATGATCTCGTCATACCCGCACTGGGCAAAGGACTCCATCAGCGCCAGCAGCTTTTCCTTGGGCAGCAGGTCAATCTTGTTCAGCGCCAGGATCTTCGGCACCTTGCGGCCGCTCATCTCCTGGACGATCTTCCGGTCCTGCTCCCCCACCTGGGTGGCGTCCACCAGCACCAGCATACCGTCCATGCCGTCCATGGCGTCCCGGACGGACTGCATCATGTACTCGCCCAGGCGGGTGCGGGGATTGTGGATGCCGGGGGTGTCCAGGAAAACGATCTGGCACTCCGGCCGGGTCATGACGCCCATGATGCGGTTGCGGGTGGTCTGGGGCCGGTTGGACACAATGGCCACCTTCTCCCCCACCAGGGCGTTCATCAGCGTGGATTTACCGACATTGGGCCTGCCAACAATGGTGACAAACCCGGAATGAAACTTCTTCTCCGTCTGCATATTCCTATCTCCTGCAAAAATCATGCTTCTCCCCGCACATCCCTGGGGCCGAAGCCGTGGGGCAGCAGCTGCGGCAGGGCGGATTCATCCCTCTGCCCGTCGCCCCAGGTCACCAGAATGCGAATGTCCGGCGCAAACTCCTCCAGCACCTGACGGCATGCACCGCAGGGCCAGGGAGCGGACTTTACCGACGCAATAGCGATGGCGGCGAACTCCCGCACGCCCTCGCTGACAGCCTTGAACACCGCCGTGCGCTCGGCGCAGTTGGTCAGGCCAAAGGAGGCGTTCTCAACGTTGCAGCCGGTATACACCCGACCGTCCGCGCACAAAAGCGCCGCGCCCACCGGATACCCGGAGTAGGGCGAATAGCTGTACTGCATGGCCTGGCGGGCCATGTCCAGCAACGCTTCATCGGACACAGGCTGCGCATCGCGTTCCATGGCGATTGAGGCCAGAATCTTCTCTTCCATCGCGCGCATCCTCCGCTTTTCCTCGTCCTCCATGTGATCGTAGCCCATCAGGTGGCACAGGCCGTGCACCGTCAGGTACGCCGCCTCCCGCTCCACCGAGTGGCCGTATTCCTTCGCCTGGGCGATAACGTGGGGCACGGAGATAATCAGGTCGCCCAGCATCA
The DNA here is from genome assembly GCA_034104265.1 of Eubacteriales bacterium. Lineage (GTDB taxonomy): Bacteria > Bacillota > Clostridia > Christensenellales > Aristaeellaceae > UBA11524. The sequence continues at coordinate 10,651 of JAXEEE010000049.1, forward strand.
CCGCGTCCAGCTCATCATCCCACTCCCGGCGCAGCAGCCTGTCCGCCTGCCCCGCCGTAACACCCTCGGGGTAATTCACCGTAGGAAAGGACAGCACGTCCGTGGCCCGGTCCACGCCCCGGTATTCCCGGTTAATCTGATGAATGTCCTCGTCCCCGCACAGGCGGATGGCCACCGCGCAAGGACGCTGCACGCCCTCGGTCTTCACCGCCGCGTCCGCCGCGCGCTGCATCAGGGTCTGCCAGCTTTCCGGGGGCTGCGTGTCCAGCTGCCAGAGGATGGTCATGCCTGCTCATCCTCCTTCTTCGCCGCGTCAGCCTGGGCAGGTTCATCCGCCGGAGCCGCATCCGCCGTGGCTTCGGGCTGCTCTTCCGCTGGAGCGGAGGCTTCCTTCGGCTCCTCCTGGGGTGCTGCGGCAGGGGCTTCCGCCGCGGGAGCAGGCTTTTCCTCCCGCGCAGGAATCTTGACGTTGGGGTACTCGATGCGCTCGTGGAACACGCCGTTGAGCACCGTGGCGAAGGCCTCGCAGATACCGTCGATGTCCTTAAGCGTCAGGGGCGAGTTGCTCAGCTGACCGTCCTCCAGCTTGCCCCGCACCAGCTTCTCGATGAAGCGCTCGATGGCCTGGGGCGTGGGGTCGGGCATGGAGCGCACTGCGGCCTCAATGGTGTCCGCCAGCATGATGACCGCGCTCTCCTTGGTGCAGGGGCGGGGGCCGTCGTAGCGGAAGTCCGCGATATCCACGTGCTTGCCGTCGGACTGCTGCAGGGCCTTGTGGTAGAAGTACATGACCGGCGTGTCGCCGTGATGCTCCGAAATGATCCGCTGAATCTCCGGGGGCAGATGGTACTTCTGCGCCAGCTGCACGCCGTCCCGGGTGTGGGTGGTCAGAATCGCCGCGGAAACGTAGGGATCCGTGCGGTCATGGGGGTTGTCGCCCATCTGGTTTTCCTTGAAGTACAGGGGGCGCTTCAGCTTGCCCACATCGTGGAAATACGCGCCGGTACGGGCCAGGAAGGGGTTCGCGCCGATCTTCTCGGCAGCGGCCTCCGCCAGGTTCGCCACGATGATGGAATGATGGTAGGTGCCGGGAGCCTCGATCAGCAGCCGCCGCAGCAGCGGATGATTGGGATTGGCCAGCTCCAGGAGCTTGCTGGTGGTCGCCAGGTTGAAGGCTGCCTCAAACACGGGCTGGAAGCCCGCCGCCAGCAGCGCGCTGAGCACGCCGCCGCCAATGGACCAGGCCGCGTTGATGAGCACGGTGTGCAGGTCGTTGGAGGTCATCAGGCCGGTAGCGGCAATCAGCGTCACATTCACCACCGCGACGATCAGCCCACACAGCACCATCCGGAAGCGCTGGGGCTTGCCCCGCAGGAACATCACCGACACGATGCCGCCGATGATGCCGCACAAAAGCAGCAGCACCATCTCCGTGGAGAAGGCCGTGTTGCTGGCCGCCGCCAGGCCGCTGACCATGATGGACATGCTGAAGGTGCCCGCAATGCCCGCCGGCGCACCCAGCAATCCTGTCAGCAGCATGGAGCCCATGGCCACCGGCGCAAGATACACGTTGACCAGCTTCATCATCAGCACAGCCACGCCCTCGTTGACCACCATGACCAGCATGATCACCGCAAGACGGCGGGCGTCATGCAAAAGATCCGGGGACAGCAGGCGAAGCAGCAGCATCATCGTCACCATGACCGCCGCCACCAGCATGGCAGCGCCCAGGTAAATGGTATAGTCGTAGTTGTCGTTCTCCAGCAGGCCCAGGGAGGTCAGCATGGCAATCTGGTTGGCGCTGACCCGCTCGCCCTCCCGGACAATGTTCTGGCCCTGCAGGTAGGTCACCGGCTCCACCGCGTCCATGGCCTTCTGCCGGGCCTCCGCCGTGGCCTGCTCCTCAATGACCATGTTGGGTTGCACGCAGGTGCGCAGCACCGTGGGCACAATGTTCTGATACAGGGAGATTTCCACCTTGTAGCCCACGATTTGCAGAATAGTCTGGATGGACTGGTTCACCTGGCCCTCGCGGATGGTGGTGTTCAGGGTGTTTTTCACCGCCAGGGTCACGTTGGACACCATGTCGTCATAATCAGCGGTTTCGCTGCGCAGGAGGGTGATGGTCTGGTAGCGGTTGAGGGTGATGGTCTTCACCAGGCTCTGGGCGTACTCCAGCTCCCCCTCCTCGAAGGTGTGGTTGCTCCACTCCTCCGCCGTCACGTTCTCGCCCCGCAGGGTCAGCCCGTACTGCTGCACCGTGCGCAGCTCGTCAAAGAGCTTCTCCAGGGAGGACATGACTTCCTCGGAGGCGCCCTCCTTCAGGTGATAGCTGGGCTCTACCGCGTTGGCAGCCGCTGTGCGGCGCTCCGCCGTGGTGATCTCATCCACCACATCCTTGGTGGCCGTGATGGTGTGATGGGAGATGGAGCCCACCGACAGGCTGTAGCGCTGGGGCGCGCTGGCCAGGCTGAACATGCCGAACAGCGCAAGCCCGCCCAGGAGCACCACCAGCGCGCAGCGGGCCTCGATGCCGTGGAACCACAGCACCATCCGGCGCAGCACGCTTTTCCCCTTGTCCTTTTCATTCCATTTTCGGCGCATCATTGGTTCTTCTCCTTCTCCTTGCTGAAATACGCATCGTAGGCCTGGACAATCTGCTGCACCAGCTCATGCCGCACCACGTCCTTGTGCGTCAGCTCCACCATGCCGATGGCGGGAATGCCCTTGAGGATTTCCAGCGCCTCCGCCAGGCCGGAGCGCTTGCCGTAGGGCAGGTCGGTCTGGGTAATGTCGCCGGTGACCACCACCTTCGACCTGAAGCCAATGCGGGTGAGAAACATCTTCATCTGCTCGGAGGTGGTATTCTGCGCTTCGTCCAGGATGATAAAGGAGTCCGACAGCGTGCGGCCGCGCATATAGGCCAGCGGCGCCACCTCCACCACGCCCCGCTCCAGAAGCTTCTGATAGCTGTCCACACCCATGAAGTCATAGAGGGCGTCGTAGAGGGGACGCAGGTAGGGATCCACCTTCTGCGTCAGATCCCCGGGCAGGAAGCCCAGCTTCTCGCCCGCCTCCACCGCCGGGCGGGTCAGCACAATCCGCTCGATCTCCTTGTTCTTCAGCGCCACCACCGCCAGGGCCATGGCCAGGTAGGTCTTGCCCGTGCCGGCGGGGCCCACGGCGAAGGTCAGGTCGTGGTCGCGGATGGCCTGGACATATTCCTGCTGGCCCAGGGTCTTGCAGCGGATCTGCTTGCCCCGGTGGGTGATGGCCACCACGCTGCGCAGGATCTCGTCAATCATGTCCACCTTGCCCTCCCGCGCCAGGGCAATGGCGTAGCGAATGCGGGTCTTGTCCACCAGATCATGGTGATGAATCATGTCCACCAGCTTCTCAATCACGCTGGCAGCCAGCTCCGTATCGTCCGCTTCGCCGGTAATGGTCAGCTCCGCGCCGCGCAGGGCGATGGTCACGCCGCACTCCTGCTCGATCAGCGCCACGTTCTGGTCATTGAAGCCGAACAGGGACATGTACGCATCCATGGAGTCCACCGACAGGAGCATTTTCTTGACCTGTGTCAAAAGGAGGTTCCTTCCTTTCTCGCTGCCTTTCACCGGGGCAGCCATGCCGGGAAGCTACGGTTCGCCGTGCCGGAGGGGCCGGGCAATGTCCACAATCCGCTCGCCATAGGCAACAGCGTCCAGTATCTCACCTTCTATCATACTATAATCTACCCATTTGTCAACAAAATCATCGGCAACGCCTGTTTTTTGCCGAAGCCGGCGCAGGGCTGCCACCGCCGCTTCCGCCTTCAGCTGCTCCGTATCCCGGACCTGAAGGGACACATGGGCCTCCATGCGGGTCTCCCAGCGGATGGTAAAGGGCAGGAACAACCCGCCCAGGGGCATGATGCGGACGGACACGTCCTCCTGCTCATAGCCGGAGGGGTAGCACTTCCACAAGTCGAACCAGGGCAGCGAGACGGTCTGCACCTGCTGGGTTCGCCCGGTGTAGACCGTGGATCGCTCCATGGCGCTCATGCGCACCGAGGCCGCGTCCCACACCCGGGCCATGACGGTCCCCCGTGCCGCCACGGGCCGGGTTTCCCCGCCGGAGGTACGCTCCTCCCCGGCGATCAGCACCTGCCCCGCCCGCACCAGGTCGCCGGACTTCACCTGGGGCGTGCCCGCCACGGTCATGACCCTGTCAATGATGCCGTCCCGGCTGGCCACCACATCCCCGGAGCCGTCAATGGAGACAGCTTCCCCTGCAGGAGTCCCCGCCACCACGCGAATCTGCAGCGTCGTACCCCGCCAGCCCGCCTCCACCCAGGCCACCTGCGGATACCGCCACTCCAGCGCGTCCCGCAGTGCCGACGGATTCACGGCGGATTTCCAGCACACCGGGCGGATGCCCTGTCCATCCAGATACTGGCGGATATCCGCCTCGTACACGCCTGCGTCCAGCAGCTCCACCCGCCACATCAGCTGTGCAGCCGCCACCAGCCCCGCTGCCGCTGCAAGACACAGCACAGCCAACGCTGCCCGGCGGCGGAGCATGTCCAGGGCGCGGCCCGCGCCGACTCTCCCGCCCACCGTCAGCCGCCAGCCGCCCTTGTCCGCCAGCTGCTGCAGCCGGGGCAGATCATCCTCCGCCGCTACGCCCCGGATCCGCCTGCCCCTGCGCCGCAAAGCCGTCAGGGGGATGTCCGCCTCCCCCGCCTGACGGATCAGCCGCTCCAGGTTCAGCCCCTCCGCCGTGAATCGCCGCCGAACCGCCTTCACGCGCCGCCGCCCCCATTCGCGCCCTTGACGGAGATACTGGTCACCTGTCCCGTGATCATGGCGTCGCAGGCGGAGTAACGCTTCAGCCGCAGCTCGCTTCCGCCAATGTGCAGCATCCCGCCGGCGGTGCGGAACACGACCTCCTCCGGCTGGTATGCCGCCAGGCCCTTGTGCTGCTCCACATAAACATTGTCGCTGCCCGTCAGCGTCACCCGGGGTACATCCTTCACAACCTCCGCCGGAAACAAGCCTTCACCCATATCGTTTTTCCTCCCGCGCTTTTGTTGCAGTCTATGCGCGGCATATGCTCTTTAGCAGGGCTGAACAGGAAAAGCGCCGTCCCTGTGCGGAACGGCGCGTGCGAAGCCATGCGTTTCGTCGGAATGCTCTGCGCTGAGACCTTTCTCACCTTCGGATGATCCTGTAGATTTCCTCCCGGTACCAGGGATAGCGATCCTCATACAAGATGTCCCCGACGCTGATTTCTCCCCCGGCAGTCACGGTGTACACGCTGCAGCCCTGGATCAGCCTGTCGCCCAGGCCCTTCAGCCTCGTCACATACTCCGTCACATGCCGCCCCATCTTCCGCTGATAGGCCCGGTGCTCCCCGCTGACGTAGATTCGCTCGCAGGGCGAGCAGACCACGTGGATCTCGTCGTCCTCCACGTAGAAGTCATAGATGGACGGCCCTGTGGAGGTGTAGAAGCTGCCGGTCATGAGGGCCTCCAGGATAGCCACCGGCGTGCGGTTGCGGGCGCGAGCCACCGTGAATCCGCCGAAGGAATCGCTGTACATGGAGTCCAGGGGCTGATGGTTGTGGTTGTCGTCGCTGCCCCCGCCCCAGAGCCTGCAGCCCCGGTAGAGCATCTCCGTCCAGAACACGCTGCCGTCGCCGGTGTTCTCCAGCCATTCCGTGCCGTAGTTGATGATCTCCACAGCGTGGTAGGGGTTGTCGTCCTCTACCTCGGGGCTGGTCAGCATGGACCAGTGGGGATGGTTCAGCATCACATAGCAGCCATTCTCCCGCATGCGGAAGCTGAAGTCCCGGCACATCCGGCCATTGCGCTGCGGCAGATGCATCACCTGCCCCGGCGCAACGCCCTCCACCGCGTCCGCCCAGAGGAAGTTGACATGGATATCCTTGTCGCTGGCAGCGTTGCCCCACAGCTCAAAGCCCTGCAGCATGGTGAAGGTTTCGTCAGTCAGGGCACGGGTGTCGGTGTAGATATCGTGATCCGTCACCGCAAGGAAGTCGTAGCCGTGATGTTTGTAGGCATCCTTCATTTCCTCCGGCGTCAGGCTCCCGTCGGAGAAGGTGCTGTGGCTGTGGATGTTGCCCTTGAGCCACAGGGCGTTTTCATCCTGGAGGAAAATGGTTCTCTTCATGTCGGTATGTCCTCATGGTTGTATCAAGGCAGGCTCCGGCGCATGGGAGCGTGCCGGAGCCTGCCAACGTGGTTGCCTTGCCTGGATTACTTCATGTTCGCGTCATACCAGGCAGCGCGGTCGTCCAGTACCTCCTGGAGATGATGATCCAGCGGGATCTGGTATTCCTTCTCGTACACTTCCTCGAACTGGCCCTCCGGCGCGCACATGACCTTGAACACGAACTCCACGATCAGCGTCTGCAAAAGCGGCGCGTACTCGTCCGTCTCCAGGGCGGCGGGGATCAGGCAGCGGTCGAAGTAGTTGCTGTACTGGGATGCGATCTTGCCCTCGGCCACATCCTCGGGGGTGCTGGGGTTGCTGGCCTTGAACTTGTCCAGCAGCCTCTCCCTGGCATAGGCAAAGTTGCTATACAGGAAGCAGTTGTCCGAGGGGTTGGAGGAGGTGCCTGCGGCGATGCGCTTGTCGCGGGAGCGCGCTACATTCGCATTGTAGAGGTCAGCGGTTCGAATCCGCTATGCTCCACCACAAAGTCCTTCTCGAAAGAGAAGGACTTTTGCATTGTGTATAGAAAAAAGTGCATAAACTAGATGGATTGCACAAAATACGCAATCAGTGTAAGAAATCGAACAAATTCACTTGGGGTATTAGCACAGTTGGTAGCGGCGCATTCGCATTGCTTGGTGTATGGTTTTCCGAAGGCAGAGAATTCCGTTTAGAATTCTCTGCTTTTTCTTTTTGTTCATATGAATTTATGCTATAATACATTATAGAAAAGCATATATGAAAGAGGCAATGAAAATGGCGTGGATTACCGAACAAGCTTTAGCTGATTATTTGAACTGGTATCCAAACAGAAACGAAAATGAAGAACTGCTTCATTCCCTTTTAGCTGAAGATGTGACTTTTACAATGGGAACAAGGTGTTATCGCGGAATTGATGCTGTGATGAATGAGTTTTCCAATATGTCGGACGCCATTTCCAGTGACTATGGTTTTGTTGCAAGGCCTGTCATTGCAAAAGAGATGCTTTCTGATAATCCCGATCAATTCATCCGAAGAAAAGCCATCGCTCTTTGCAGCAAATTGGAAGAATACATTTCATGGTTGTTTTTTATCAAGGTCGATCCAGATAGTTATAAAATCATTGATATTTATGCGATAATGGGATCAAAATATCAGCATCCTCTTTATTACGATCTTTATGAGCTCAAACAACCCTGTAAATCCTAATGTCCCTTAGGGGATGAGTTATGCATGCTTCGGTAGCGCTCCACGTACACACCGTCCACCAGGTCGTAGCCGTAGCCCTCCATGCCCATGTTGACCTCAATGGCGTTCTGCTCGTTGGACAGGAAGTTCAGGTACTTCACAATCGCATCGATGCGGTCGGCGGAGGCAGCGGGCACATACACATAGTGGGAGAAGGGATCCTGGGAGGGCACGTCGTAATTACCGTCCGCGTTCTCGATGCAGTCAACCTCCACCATGTGGTAGTCGGGATCCTCCACCGTCTCATAGGCGGAGCGCACGCAGTCCGCCGCGCCGTCCATGATGAAGCGCAGCTTGCCGTTGGCCAGATCCTGGTTGAACTTGGCGCTGTCGGTATCCAGGACGAAGTTGGGGTCGATGATGCCGTCCAGCACAAACTGGTTCAGCTGCTTCAGGCCCTCCTTGTGGCCGGGCTTGAGCACGATGGTGAAGGTGGGCTCGTAGATGTAATTGATGCGCTCGTCGGCGCGGCTGGTGTAGGACAGGAGCCAGTTGGTGTAGTTGCCGTTGGTGATCTTGCCGGAGAAGCCGTAGGGCGTGATGTCCGGGAAATGCTCCTTCATGGCGTAGAGCACGGCAATCAGCTCGTCCCGGGTGGTGGGCATCTCCATGCCCATCTTCTCCACCAGATCCTGGCGCAGATAGGTCTCATGACTCTTGCCGTAGTAGGCGTACAGGCCGGGCAGCGCATACAGGCCGCCGTCGAAGGTCATGTAATGCATCACGGATGCGGCCTTCTCCTGATAGCCGGGATCCAGCTGCTCCAGGTAGGGCGTCAGATCCAGCAAGCCGCCCTGGCTGGCGTAGGTCGCCACCCGCTGGCGGTCATAGGTGCGGATGATGTCCGGGGCGGTGCCGGCGGTCAGCATCAGGTTGACCTTGTCGTCCGCGCCGGAGCGGGGCACGGGCACGTAGTTCACGTGCACGCCCTGGGGCTCCATCTGGCTGTTGACCCAGCGGGTGAACTCGTTGTCGGTGAGGGAATTGCCATTCGTGTATTCATGGCCCCGGTCGTAAACCATGACGTTGATTTCCACCAGGCCGTCATCCGCCAGCGCGGAGGTCAGGCCACTCAGGCTGGTCATGACCATGGTCAGGGCCAGAACCATTGCACACAGCTCCGCAAAACGGGTTTTCATGCTTATCCTCCTTTTCCTGGGTCCGTCGTTGTTGCCGTCCGATGCCGCCCGGTGTGCCGCTCCCTCCTTTATGCCAGGGCCCGCATCCTCCATGGATTGCCAACAGCCTCTCATTCCTTCACGCCGCCGATCATCATGCCCTTGGTGAAGTATTTCTGCACAAAGGGATAAACGATCAGGATGGGCACCATCGCGAACACAATGGTGGCTGCCTTGACGTTTTCGGTGGTGATCGTCAGCGTTGCCATCTCCTCGGGCGTATACACAATGGTGAAGGAGTCCAGCAGCAGCTTCAGGTGATACTGCAGGGTGTACAGCTTCGTGTTGTCGATATAGTACAGCACATCGGTGATGCCGTTCCACCGGGACACTGCGTAGAACAGCATGATGGTGGCGATGGAAGGCCGGGACAGGGGCACCGCGATGCGGAACAGGCACCCCCACTCCCCTCAGCCCTCAATGTACGCCGCTTCAAAGAGGGATTTGTTGATCCCCAGGAAAAACGAGCGCAGGATAATCAGGTTGAAGGGGCTGATCAGCGCGGGCACCACCAGCGCCCATACGGTGTTGATCAGCTTCAGGTTTTTCACCAGCAGGTAATTGGGTACCGTACCCGCGCTGACATACATGGTGACCGTGATCATCGCCATGAACAGCCGGTGGCCCTTCAGGTCCGTCTTGGACAGAGGATAGGCCGCCAGGATGGTCATCAGCGTGGACAGGAAGCCGGAGAACAGCGTCAGCGCCAGGGAGTAGAACATGGAACAGACGATGTTGCGGTTGTTGAAGACGCTCTTGTACGCCTCGGTGGTGAAGTCCCGGGGGATCAGACCCACAATGCCCTTGGCAATGGCGTTCCGGCCGCTCAGGGAGGTGGCGACAATGTTGATCACCGGCAGCAGCGTCAGGGCCATGACCAGGATGCACACCAGAATCATCACGATCTGATACAGGCTCCACTTTCTGTCGTAGACCGTATTCATTACATGATCCCCTCCTCGCCCAGGCGCCTGGCAATGCTGTTGGCCGCCACCACCATGCACAGCGCCACCACGGACTGGAACAGCCCCACCGCCGTGGCATAGTCGTACCGCCCGGCCTGAAGGCCCACGGAATACACGTAGGTACTGATGACGCTGGATATATCCTTGACCAGCACGTTGCTCATCAGATAGGGCTTCTCAAAGCCGATGGAGAGAATCTTGCCCACGTTCATCACCGTCATGGTGACGATGGTGGTGCGGATCTGCGGCAGGGTCACATGCCAGATGCGCTTCCACCGCCCCGCACCGTCGATGTAGGCCGCGTTGTACAATTCCGTGTTGATGCCCGCGATGGCCGCCAGGTATACGATCATCCCGTATCCCAGGCTCGTCCAGATGTTGCTGCCCAGGTAAAGGATCCGCCAGTCGCGGGCATTGCCCAGGAAGCTGACCTGCTCCATCCCCATGGCGGCAAGGGCGTTGTTCACCACGCCGCTGGTGCCGAACACCTGGTAGATGATGCCCACCACGATGACCGTGGAAAGGAAGTGGGGCATGTACAGGATGGTCTGGGTGGTCTTCTTCAGCTTGGGGTGGTTCAGCTCGTTGAGCAGCACCGCAAACACAATGGGGAACGGGAAGCAGATCAGCAGGCTGCCCAGGTTCAGCACCAGGGTATTCTTGATGGCTGTCCAGAACTCCCTGGCCCTGAAGGCTTCCCGGAAATACTTCAGCCCCACCCAGGGACTGGCCGCGATCCCCTTGAAGATGTTGTACTTCTTGAACGCGATCACCAGCCCGCTCAGGGGCAGGTAACGGAACACTACAATATATACCATGGGGATCAGCAGCATGATATACAGCGGCAATCCCCGCCTGATGGCCCGCATCGTCCCGGATCCGACCCTTGCTTTTCCTGCGGCCGGCGTCATCACGCCACCTCCTTTCCTTCCGGATTCATCGGTTGTCTCTCTCTGATGTTTTTATTATATCTGCCCTGCCATGGCCAAATAATAAAGAATACACGCTACTTTCTGCACAATTGCGACTTTGGCGTTCTTACCGCCGGTGAAAACGGATTCCCCGGGGCGGAGGGACGGCTTTCCCGGGCTTTTCACCCTTGTGCCGTATTGCCCTGCCCCGGGGAATTTCATCTGCGCCGGTACATACCGGGCGTTGTGTTCAGCTTCTGCCGGTAGACCCTGGTCATGTAGGTGTCGCTGCTGAAGCCTGTCATCTCCGCGATCTCCGCGATGGACATGTCCGTGGAGGACAAAAGCTTGATGCCCGCTTCGATCCGCAGGCTCATGATGTACTCCACCGGCGTGTCCCCCACCACCTCGCGGAACAGGCGGATCAGCCGGTCGTTGAACACAATGAAGACGTCAACGTTCATGCACCGTGCGAGGGATGGAGGCCGTCATCATGATTCTGCCGGACCGTTGGGGACAGGGACAGCTGTTTGCCTTTTCCGCGCTGGACGGGAGGGCCCTGGCCAGCGATGATTTCCCGGGAATGCTGTGCGGCGACAGGGTCGGCGTACGCTTCTTCAGCCATGTGCGGCGGGAGCTGGCCATCGTCCCGCTGAGCGGCCCCGGGCTGACCTTTGACGCCGTAACCAGCGACTGCATCGTCTTCGGCTTTCCGGGGCAGGATCGCATGCGCATGCTGTACGCCCGCCCGCATCTGATCATCGGCCAGGTGACAGGAAGCGCCATGCCCGCAGTGTTCGTCGAGGGCCCCTGCCGCCTGGAGCGGGACGGGGATACGGAGATCCACGACACCCTCGACGGGGATTTCACCGTCCTTGAACGCCGCGTCAGCAGCTTTGCCTTCGCCTTCGGGCATTCCCGGGAGGAGGTATGCCTGCTGGCCCGGGAGAGCCTGTCCCTTTCGCTCGAAGCGGAGGAAAAGCACAAGCTGGCCTTCTATGCCCGGCACGGCGTCAGCGACACCCACCCCTATGCCCGCCTGTACGCCAAGTGCCTTTCCGTGATGAAAAGCCAGCTCTACGCCCCGGAAGGGGAATTCACCACGGTCTGGTCCACACCGGACAGGCTCCCCCATCGGCATATGTGGCTGTGGGACAGCATATTCCACGCCGTGGGCTTCCGGCATGTGGACGCATCCCTGGCACAGGATCTGATCCGCGCGGTCTGGGTGCATCAGCGCCCGGACGGCTTCATCCCCCATATGGCCGACGTAGGACAGACCTCCGACATCACCCAGCCCCCCGTGATCGCCTGGGGTGCATGGCAGGTATATGCCTTCACCCGCGACAAGGCCTTCCTTCGGGAGGCCTACGAACACAACGCCCGCTTCCTTGCCTGGTGCCGCGAGAGCCGCCGTCTGACTGCACGGGAGCTGTACACCTGGAACACCACCTCCGACGTGAACTGCCGCTGCGACGAGTCCGGCATGGACAATTCCCCCCGCATCGACGTGCCAGGGCCGCTGGAAGCCATCGACTTCTCCTGCTACATGGCCAATGATGTGCGCCACATGGCCCTGATAGCCCGGGCGCTGGGTCTGGAGGCTGAAGCCGTCCACTACGAGGGCTGGTTCCGCCAGATCCGCGATAACATCAACGCTCTGCTCTGGTCGGAGGAGGACGGCTTTTATTTCGATTTCGATCTGTCCCGCGGAGCGCTGCACAGGGTCTGGTCGGCGGCGTCCTTCCTGCCGCTGTTCGCGGAGGTATGCCCGCCCGACCGGGCCGGGCGCCTGGCGGAGCATCTGCAGGATCCGGCGTCCTTCGCCACGGCGTTCCCCATTCCCAGCATCTCCCGGAAGGCCCCACCTTTGACACGGACATGTGGCGCGGGCCGGTATGGCTGAACATCAACCACATGATCTGCCAGGGCCTGTGCCACTACAGCTTCACGGCCCTGGCGGAGGACATCCTCCGCAAAACCGTTCGCTGCGCCGACCAGTGGTACCGGGACGACGGAGTCATCTACGAATTCTATGATTGCTGCAACCTGCGCGCCCCCAGCCGGCTCAACCGCAAGGGCGCGCCCTTCGAGCCCTATCACATTGACGTCCGCCTCCAGGCCATCCGGGACTACGGCTGGAGCAGCACGCTGCTTGTGGACATGCTCCAGCAGCTGTTCCCGGAGAAGCATTGATCCCAGCCCCGCCCGCCGTCCGGCCGCGGGGCCTTTTCATGCTGATTTTCCCGATTCCTGCGGAGGATGTTACAAAAGCAGGAAACAGTTTACAAAGGAACGCGGAAATGATATAATCATCAGGTTAGCAGAGAAAATCGCGAGGAAGACGGGGGATTGTCATGGCACAGGTAAACGACATCGGCGTCGATCTGGGCACGTCCAATGTGCTGATCTACATGAAGGGCAAGGGCATTATGCTCCGGGAGCCTGCGGTGGTGGCCGTTGAGCGGGACTCCAGGAAGATCCTGGCCGTTGGCAGCGACGCTTACCGCATGATCGGCCGCACGCCGGGCAACGTGGTGGCGGTGCGTCCCCTGCGCCAGGGCACCGTGGCGGATTTTGAGCTGACCAGCACCATGCTGCGCTACTTTGTCAGCAATGTGGTGGGCCGCCGCCTGTTCGCCCGCCCCCGTGCCGTGGTGTCCGTCCCCTCCGGCGTGAACGAGGTGGAGAAGCGCTCCATCATCAGCATCATGTTCGACGCGGGCATGCGCCGCACCCAGCTGCTGGACAGGCCCATCGCCGCCGCGCTGGGGGTGGGCATCCAGTTTGAAGAGGCCTACGGCAGCATGATTGTGGACATGGGCGCGGGTGTGACGGACATTGCCGTCCTGTCCATGGGCGAGGTGGTGGTATCCAGCTGCGTGCCCATCGGCGGCGATTACTTTGACGACGCCATCATCCGCTATCTGCGCAAGAAGCACAATCTGCTCATCGGTGAGCGGACGGCGGAGGAAATCAAGATCAACATCGGCTGCGCGGTGCCCCAGGTCAGCGATATATCCATGGATGTGACAGGCCGCAACCTGATTTCCGGCCTGCCCAAGACGCAGTCCGTCACGACCGGGGAAATCTACGAGGCCCTGAAGGACGCCATCGGCGAGCTGATCGAGGCCATTCAGGCGGTCATTGAGCGCACGCCGCCCCAGCTGGCCTCGGATATCTTCGACGACGGCATCGTTTTCTCCGGCGGCGCGGCGGCCCTCAAGGGCCTGACCGAGGCCGTGTACGCTGCCCTGCGCATTCCCTGCGGCGTGGCGGACGATCCTCAAACAAGCGTGGTCATGGGCTGCGGCAGGGCGCTGGAGGATCTCTCCGGCATGAAGCACCTGCTGGAGAACCGCAAGGGCTGGGGCCGTTAATGGTGCTGCTGGGAGGTAATACCTGTGCCTGACATCCGGGTGATTGACGTGGCCCATCGGCAGGATATCAACATGCCCAACGAGCCCTTCCCGCTCTGCGGGCGGATGATCCCGTCCTATACCGGCGGACAGTGGGGGTACAGCGTTGAGCGATTCCCGGCGGATCGCATCAGCGAGATGTGCTTCCCCGATGAGCACTATGACTATGACGCCATGCAGGACAACAGCGTGTTCCTCGGGGCCTATGACAGGGAGAAGTGCGTGGGGCTCGCCATCCTGCAGGACGCATGGATGAAGTACATGTACCTGTATGACCTGAAGGTCAGCAGGGACTACCGCCGCCGGGGCGCAGGAGCCGCGCTGATGGCAAAGGCCCGGGACATTGCCCTGGCCCGGGGCTATCGCGGCCTGTACACCCAGGCTCAGGACAATAACCTGACCGCCTGTCTGTTTTATCTCAGCCAGGGGTTCTTCATCGGCGGGCTGGACACCCAGGTGTACATGGGCACCCGCCAGGAGGGCAAGAGCGACATCATCTTCTACCTGGACTGCTGAATATCATAGCATGCAAAACAGCCCTCCGCAGGGCCTGAATCCTGCGGAAGGCTGTTCTTTTGCTATTCAGCTTTTTTCCCTTACAGCTCGTAGCTGGCAAGGATGCCCCGGGCCACCGCCGTCTTGGTCTGGCGGTTGTCCATGGCCTGCTTCTCGATCTGGCGATGGGCCTGCTCCTCCGTCATGCCCAGGTACTGGATGAGCATACACTTGGCCCGGTCGATGAGCTTGGTGTCCTCCAGCTTCTTTTCCAAGCGGGCGTTTTCCTCCCGCAGCGCCAGCATGCGGTTGCGCATGGCCAGTGAGAAGCGCAGCGCCTGGTCGAACAGGGGCTTGGCCACGGGCTTGCCCAGCACCAGCACACCGTATTCCTCCACGCGCATGGCCACCGTCTCCGCCAGATCCGCCTTGACCAGCAGCAGCACGCCGGAAAAATGCGTGTGCGCCAGTTCGAGGGCCAGGTCCAGACCGCTTTCGTCGCTCAGGGGCGCGCTGATGACCACCAGCGCCGGATCCATCGTCTGCGTCAGCCGCCTGGCCTCGCCGCCGCTGTGCACCTCGCTGACGGCGCTGAACCGGCCCTGAGGCACCAGCGCATGCAGCAGCGCCTGGCTCTTCTCAGTGCTTCCCACCAGGAGGATGCTATCCTGCATCGCAGCTCCCCCTCCCGTCAAATGGTACGCAGATGCTGCTGGAACACAGACCGGGGATCCATTTCATACCGCGCGGCTGTCTTCTTCTTTTCGGCGATGTACTTGTCCAGCACGTCCTGGGGCAGCACCTCCCGCACGAAGGCGCTCTTTTCCGCCAGCTCGATGGCCTCCTCCAGCGAGGCGGGCAGCATGCCGGTTTCCTTCAGCGGCTCCTGCAGGGGCGTCACCTCAGTGATGCCCTCCATGGCCGCCGCCACAATCAGCGCGAAGGCCAGGTACGGGTTGCACGCCGGGTCGGGGGAACGCAGCTCCATCCGGCCGCCGTCAGACTTGGCTGCAGGGATGCGGATCAGCTGGCTGCGGTTGCCGTAGCTCCAGTTGATGGCCTTGGGGGCCTCGCAGCAGCCCAGGCGGCGGTAGCTGGAGGGGATCGGGTTCAGGAACAGGCTGATCTCCCGGATGCGGCCCAGAATGCCCGCCATGGCGTGCTGTGCGTCCGCCGACAGCCTGCCGTTCTCCATCTCGAACAGCCGCTTGCCGCCCTTCTCGATGGACAGGTTGATATGCAGCCCGTTGCCGCTCTCCTCCGCCAGGGGCTTGGGCATGAAGGACGCGCACAGCCCGTACTGGGCCGCGATGGCCCGCACGCTGGTCTTGAAGATCATGGCGTTGTCCGCCGCCGTCAGCGCCCCGGCATAGTGGAAGTCGATCTCGTTCTGGCCCGGGCCATGCTCATGATGGCTGCTCTCGGGCTGAATATGCATGGCCTCCAGGGACAGGCAGATCTCCCGGCGGATGTTCTCGCCCTTGTCCAGGGGGGACACGTCCATGTAGCCCGCCTCGTCCTGGGGGGTGAGGGTCACGTTGCCCTGCTCGTCGGCATTGAAGAGGTAGAACTCGTACTCCGTCCCCATGCGGAAGATGTAGCCCAGCTTCCGGGCCTTCTCCACCTGGCGGCGCAGGATGGTGCGGCTGTGCCCGTCGAACAGCTCCCCCTCGGGGGTGTAGCAGTCGCACATCATCCGGGCCACGCGGCCTGTCTGCGGCCGCCAGGGCAGTACCGTCAGGGTGTTTGGATCGGGCTGAAGGAACAGCTCGCTGTTGCTCTCGTCGCAGAAGCCCTTCACCGCTGAGGCGTCGAAGGACACGCCCCCCGCAAAGGCCCTGCCAAGCTCCGTGGGCATGATGGAGATATTCTTCATCGTGCCGAAAATATCCACAAAGGCCAGGCGAATGAACTTGACGTCATTCTCCTCCACAAATTCCACGACTTCCTGCTCTGTCATGGCTTCGCTCCTCCTGTCAGTTGGTGGCGTACATGGTCTTGTAGGGATTGTGGGTGTTGGGCACCAGCACCATGTAGCGGTCTGCCAGGAGCCCCTCCGCATCCTTGCCGAAGGCCTGGGCAAACCTGCGCACATAGGGGGCGATCTCCGCCATGTCGTTTTCGTCCGCCTCCCGGGCGATCACCTGGCTGGGCAGGTCGAAGGGCATGTCCGCCTCCGTACGCAGGAAGATCTTCCCCCCGTGCATGCCCGCCGCGCAGAAGCGGCCCACCGGCGCGCGGCCCTGCGTGTTCAGCCCCAGCACCACAATGTAGCCGCCGGCCTGGTATTCCCCAAGGAAGCTGCCAGCCTCGCCGCCCACCACCAGCACCGGAATCTGCTGCTGGTAGGCCTTCATGTGGATGCCCGCCCGGTAGCCCACGTTCTCCTCCACCAGGATGGTGCCGCCCCGCATGGCGTAGCCGGTGGCGTCGCCGCAGCTGCCGTGGATGATGAGGGTGCCGTCGTTCATGGTGTCTCCGGTGGCATCCTGGGCATTGCCCATGACCTCCACCTCGCACCCGTCCATGTAGCAGCACAGGGCGTTGCCGGGGATGCCGCTGATGCGCACCCTCTTCCCGGAAAGACCCGAGCAGATGTAGCGCTGGCCCATCACGTCCGTCAGTTCGATCTCCTGATCCCCGCAGGCGTGGATTTCCTCGTTCAGCGCCTGGAAATGCTTCGTTCCCGCAACAATCTTCACAGTCGGCTCCCTCCCATCAGGGTCTGGCGATCACGCTTGGAGAAGGCCATCAGCTGGGGCTTTTCCAGCATGAGGGCGAAGTCGATGGTGTCAAGGGGCGTTTTCTCACGGATCAGCGCGGTGTAGATGCCCGCGCGCTCCACGTCCCCCACCATGATGTAGCCCATCAGCCGGTTGTCCCTGGTGCACAGCCGCTTGTAGCCGCCCTCCGTGCGGATGATGTGATCCTCCCCCACCATGGTGCCCGCAGTGATCATGTGCAGGCCGAACATGCCCATGGCGTTCATGGGCATGGCATTGAAGCCCGGGCAGCTGTAGCCCGCCATGGCCGTGCCGCAGATCTCGCCCTGCTGGGTGGCGTTGGGCAACAGCGCCAGCACCCGGTCCTGATCCGTGGTGATGTCGCGGGACTTGGCACAGTCCCCCGCCGCGAAAATGCCTGGGATGGCCGTCTCGCCCCGGCTGTCAGTGGGAATGCCCCGGGCCGCGTCCAGCCCAAGCGCGCATGCCAGCTCCGTGGCCGGGCGCACACCCACCGCCATCACCAGCACATCGAAGGGCACCTTCCGGCCGCTCTTCATGGTGGCCTCGCCGGGCGCCAGCTTCACCGCGCTGTCCCCCAGCAGGAAGGTTACGTCCTTCTTCTCAATATGCTTCTGCACCAGGGCGGCGGATTCCTTGTCCAGGATGGAGGGAAGAATCTGATCCGCCAGATCCGCCACGGTCACGCTGGCGCACAGGTCGCGGATGCCCTCCAGGCACTTCAGGCCGATCAGGCCCGCGCCCACAATCAGCACCCGGCTGTTGGGAGTCAGATCAGCCCGAAGCTCCCGCGCATCCATGAGGGTCATGAAGGTGTGGTACTTCACCGTATCGATACCCTCGATGGGCGGTACAAAGGGCCGGGCGCCGGTGGCCAGCAGCAGGCTGTCGTAGGGCACAACGCTGCCGTCGGAGCCGGTGACGGTCTTTGCGTCCTTGTCGATGGCAACAACCTCCACGCCACGGCGGAAGTCCACCCGGTTGTCCTCATAGAAGCTGTCAGGCTTGTAGCGCATGCGATGCTCGTCGGTCTTGCCCCACAGCAGGTAGGAAATCAGCGGTCGGGAATAGGTGAACTCATCCTCTTTGGAGAACAGGGTGATGTCGCCCTCCCCGTCCCAGCGGCGGATGGCCTCCACCGCGCTGACGGCGGCAGGGCCGTTGCCTGCGATCACGTACTTCATCCTTCGCTCACCTCTCCTCGTAGACAATGGCCTGGTTGGGGCAGTTCTGCACGCAGGCAGGCTGACCGGAGGCGTTCTTGGTGCACAGCTCGCACTTCTGCATGACCCGGCCCGTTTCATCCGGCATAATTGCACCGTAGGGGCAGGTCAGAATGCAGGTGTAGCAGCCCACGCACTTCTCCTGGTCGATAAGGATCATGCCGTCCTTCAGGCTCAGCGCGCCGCCGATGCAGCCCTTGACGCACAGGGGATTGGCGCAGTGGCGGCAGTTCACGGCGAAGTGCACGCCGTTCCCCTCCTCGATGTGGATGCGGGGATGGATGCGGATATTTTTGAGGGCCTTGACCATGTCGCTCTTGCCGGAGTTGGCGAAGGCGCAGTAGTATTCGCACAGATGGCACCCCAGGCACCATTTCTCATTCACATAAATCTTCTTCATGACCGTCACTCTCCCGCATGCTTTACGCCCAGGATCTGCAGCTCCTTCTCCGTCAGGCCCACGCCGCGCAGCATCAGGCGGTTGCCGCGCAGGGCCTCGATGGAGTTGATGCCCATGCCGCCCATCATTTCCTTGATCTCATGGGTCCAGGCGTTGACCAGGTTGATCAGCCGCTGGCAGCCGATGTCCGGGTTCAGGCGCTGGGTCAGCTCGGGAATCTGCGTGGCGATGCCCCAGTTGCACCGGCCGGTCTGGCAGGAGCGGCACAGGTGGCAGCCCAGGGCCAGCAGCGCGCCGGTGGCGATGTACACCGCATCCGCGCCCAGGGCGATGGCCTTGACCACGTCCGCGCTGGAGCGGATGGAGCCGCCCACCACCAGGGACACCCGGTCGCGGATGCCCTCCTGGCGCAGGCGGGTATCCACCGCCGCCAGGGCCAACTCGATGGGAATGCCCACGTTGTCCCGGATGCGGGTGGGGGCCGCGCCGGTACCGCCGCGGAAGCCGTCAATGGCGATGATGTCCGCGCCGGAGCGGGCGATGCCGCTGGCGATGGCCGCTACGTTGTGCACCGCGGCAATCTTCACGATGACGGGCTTTGTGTAGCGGCTGGCCTCCTTGAGGGAGTAGACCAGCTGGCGCAGATCCTCAATGGAGTAGATGTCATGGTGCGGCGCGGGGGAAATGGCGTCGCTGCCCTCGGGGATCATGCGGGTGCGGGCGATGTCCGCCACGATCTTTTTTCCGGGCAGATGGCCGCCGATGCCGGGCTTGGCGCCCTGGCCCATCTTGATCTCGATGGCCGCGCCGGCGTTGAGATAATCCTTGTTCACGCCAAAGCGTCCCGAGGCCACCTGCACGATGGTGTGCTCACCGTACTGGTAGAAGTCCTGATGCAATCCGCCCTCGCCGGTGTTGTAGTAGGTGCCAAGGGCCACCGCCGCCCGGGCCAGGGACTCATGGGCGTTGTAGCTGATGGAGCCGTAGGACATGGCGGAGAACATGATGGGCACCTCCAGCTTCAGCTGGGGGGGCGTGTCGTCGATGAGCCTGCCATTTTCATCCCGGCGGATGCCCTCGGGCCTTGCGCCCAGGTACACGCGGGTCTCCATGGGCTCACGCAGGGGGTCGATGGAGGGGTTGGTCACCTGGGAGGCGTTGATGAGCAGCTTGTCCCAGTACACGGGCAGGGGCGCGGGATTGCCCATGGCGGAGAGCAGCACGCCGCCGGACTGCGCCTGACGGTAAATTTCCGTCATGGACTGGCCCGTCCAGTTCACGTTGTCCTTGAAGGTATTGTCGGTCTTGACGATCTTGAGGGCGCGGGTGGGGCACAGGGTGACACAGCGCTGGCAGTTAACGCAGGCGCTCTCGTCGGAAATCATCAGGCCCAGCTCCTCGTCATACTGGTGAACCTTGTTGGCGCACTGACGCTCGCACACACGGCAGGTGATGCAGCGGTCCTGGTTGCGGACAATCTCATAGGCAGGGTAGAAAAAATCAACAGCCATCAGGCCTTACCTCCTTCCCGGGTGAAGATCACCGGCTGGCCGCCCCGGGGGGCCCAGACGTGCTTCACCTCCGGCGCAATGCGGCGGATGGCGCATTCCTCGCTGGCCACGTAGGCGATATCCTCCGTCTCCGCC
Organism: Eubacteriales bacterium; assembly: GCA_034104265.1. Lineage (GTDB taxonomy): Bacteria > Bacillota > Clostridia > Christensenellales > Aristaeellaceae > UBA11524. Next base: position 31,077 of record JAXEEE010000049.1, read on the forward strand.
ACCACCATGGAGCGGAGCTTCAGCCTGTCGTTGAGGGCCATCATGCCGCCAGTGAAGCCCACGAGGATCGAGAACGGCCCGGTGATCAGCATGGAGGAGAACCGCTGCCTGAGCAGCAGCATGCGCTTCCTGTCATCCTCGTCCATATGCTCGATGGTGGACCAGAAGGGCGCGGCAATCACATTGGCCGCCTCCTCCCAGCTAAGGCCCTGCTTGCGCACCAGGTAGTCCAGCATGTAGGCGATGACCTCCGTGTCGGTCATCAGCGTGCAGTTGTAGCCGTACATCTCCATGCAGCGGCGGTTGGCGTCATAGGAGGAAATCTCCCCGTTGTGCACCACGGACACGTCCAGCAGCGTGAAGGGATGCGCGCCGCCCCACCAGCCGGGGGTGTTGGTGGGATAGCGGCCATGGGCCGTCCAGCACTCGGCCTCGTATTCCTCCAGGCGGAAGAAGCGGCCCATGTCCTCCGGGAAGCCCACGCCCTTGAAGGCGCCCATGTTCTTGCCGCAGGAGAAGATGTACGCGCCGCTGATGTGGGTGTTCACATCCAGCACATGGGCCGCGGTGAAGGCGTCCTCGTCCAGGGCCTCTTCCTCCAGCCGCCACATCTTCGGCGTCACGAAGTACCGCCAGATAATGGGGCTGTCGGTGACCTCCTTGATCTTGCGGGTGGGCATGAGCGACATGGAATGAATATCGAAGAATCGCTTCAGGTAATGCTCGCAAGCCTCCCGGGCCTGCTCGTTGTCATAGAACAGGTGGAAGGCATAGCAGTCCGGGAACTCCGGATAAATGCCGTAGCCCGCAAAGCCGCCGCCCAGGCCGTTGGAGCGGTCGTGCATGGGCTCCATGGCCCGGATGATGGTGTCGCCCCCGATCCTGCCGCCCTTCTTATGAAAGATACCCGCGATGGCGCAGCCGGAGGGAATCCGTACCTCGCCCTCCCGGGGATTCCTGCTCACCTGAAAGGGATCCGCTCCGCTGTCCCACATGTTTTGCATTTCTGGCTCCTCCTTCATGCAAAAAGGCGATCATTCCGATGAAAATGCGTACAAAACATCATCGGAATGAACGCCTTTGTTCACTACCCCTGCATTATAGGGCCTGCAAAATGTTCCGTCAAGGTTTTGGGCTGTACTTTCGCTGTATTGCGTGGGGATGCGCCATCCTTCGCGCCGTGCCGCGCATGTCTATCCGCCCGCGCCCGGGAATAGACTGCGCCATGGAGGTGACCGATCATGAGTGACCTGGAGCTGTTTGCCCGGCTGATTCAGTGCGAGGCCGGCGGCGAGGGCGACAACGGCATGCGGGCCGTGGCCAGCGTGGTGATGAACCGCGTCCGTATCCGCACAGGAGAGTACGGCCGCTACAACACCCTGTCCGAGGTGATCTACCAGACGGGGCAATTCAACTGCGCCCGCACCGTGCTGGGAGGCCAGCAGAACCTGCAAAACATCTACAACATGAACCCCACCCAGGTGCATTACGACATTGCGGAGTGGGCCATCAGCGGGGGCAGGCTGGCCAACCTGTGGCAGTCGCTGTGGTTCTACAACCCCTACTCCCCCACCTGCCGGAATTTCTTTCCCTCAAGCGTGGGGTATTTCCAGCTGCGCATCAACAACCACTGCTTCTACAACCCCACCGAGGCCTACAACCAGACCTGAAGCATTCCTTTTCCATCTGGCGCGGACAGGCAGGATGTGGTACAATAGTCCCCGTTACAGAAAGGGGAATCACCATGGCCTGTGCCTACACCTTCAACCAAGTGACGCTGTTCTACAGCGAAAAGATGCTGCTGGACGGCGTGAACCTGACCATCTCCGACGGGGACCGCATCGGCGTGGTGGGCCGCAACGGCGCGGGGAAATCCTCGCTGCTGCGCCTGCTGGCCGGGCTGGAGGCCCCCGACCGGGGCGATATCGCCATCCGCCGGAACATGAGCGTGGCCTATCTGCCGCAGACGCCCCAGCTTCGCCCGGAGGACACCATCACCCAGGCGGCGCTGACCTATCTGCCCGCCCGGCCCGGCGAGGATGTGAACGCCGCCGCCTATGAGGCGCAGACCATCCTGACCCAGCTGGGCTTCACCGACCTGAACCAGCCCGTGGGGCAGCTGTCCGGCGGGCAGCAGATGCGGGTGGCGCTGGCGGGCGTATTATGCCGGGAGAGCGACGTGCTGCTGCTGGACGAGCCCACCAACCACATCGACCTGGACATGGCCCAGTGGCTGGAGGACCGGCTCATGCAGCGCAAGGGCACGCTGATTGTCGTCACCCACGATCGCTATCTGCTGGAGCGGGTTTTTTCCCGCATTTTCCACGTAGGCGGCGGACGGGTGGACACCTTCCAGACAGACTACGCCGGGTACCTGGAGGAGCGTGCCCAGCGGGAGGAGATGGAAGCCGCGACGCTTCGCAAGAACAAGTCCCTCTATCGCAAGGAGCTGGCCTGGATCCGCCGGGGCGCGCAGGCTCGCAGCACCAAGGCCAAGGGGCGCATCCAGCGCTTCGACGCGCTGACCGGCGCCATCCGCGAGGCCCCCGAGGAGGAGCGCCTGACCATGAAGAGCGTGGCCAGCCGCCTGGGGAAGAAGATTCTTTCCTGGGAGCATCTGGACGTGGCCATCGGCGGCAATACGCTCATCCGGGATTTTTCCTACACGCTCCTTCGGGACGACCGGCTGGGCGTCATCGGCGGCAACGGCGCGGGCAAGACCACCCTGCTACGCACGCTGTGCGGGGAGATACCCGCCGCCGCCGGTACCATCGAGCAGGGCGACACGGTGCGCATCGGCTACTTCGCCCAGCACTGCCCGCCCATGGATCCCGACATGCGCATCATTGACGCGGTGCGGGATGTGGCTGTGAAGGTCTACACCCCTGACGGGGAGCTGTCCGCCTCGCAGATGGCGGAGACCTTCCTGTTTCCCTCCGCCATGCAGTACCAGAAGGTGTCCAGCCTGTCCGGCGGCGAAATGCGCAGACTGTACCTTTTGCGCATCCTGATGACCGCCCCCAACGTGCTGATTCTGGACGAACCCACCAACGATCTGGATTTGGAGACGCTGAATGTTTTAGAGGACTACCTGGACTCCTTCCAGGGGGCGATCATCGCCGTCAGCCATGACCGCTACTTCCTCGACCGGGTCACCACCCACCTCTTCGCCATGGAGGACGGGCGCATGATGCCCTACATCGGCGGCTACCAGAGCTACCTGGACGCGAAGGCCGAGGCGGAGGCTGCAGCCATCCCAGCCCCGAAGCCCGCAGAAAAGTCCGTACCCAAGGCCGCGCCCGTCCGCACCAACTCCTACGAGAACCGCTTCACTTTCAGGGAGCAGCGGGACTTCGACACCATCGAGGAGACCATCGCCGGGCTGGAGGATGAGCTTGCCCGGCTGGAAACGGAGCTGGAGGCCAACAGCTCGGACTACGCGAAGGTGACTGCCCTCATGCAGGCCCAGCAGGAAACCCAGCAGAAGCTGGAGGAGGCCATGGATCGCTGGATGTACCTGCAGGAGAAGTGGGAGCGGATTTCACAGCAGAAGGGGGACAAGGCATGAAGACCCATGTGTTCCGCCTGCACCCGGGGGAGGATCTGCGCCTGTCCCTGGAGCGCTACGCCCGGGAAAACCGCATCGGCGCGGCGGTGATTGTCTCCTGCGTGGGGTCGCTGCGTCATGTCCGCTTGCGGGACGCCTCCGGCGTGACCATCCGGGAAGTTGAGGGCGATCACGAGATCGTCTCCGCCACGGGCACCGTCAGTCAGGAGCGGCTGCATATGCATGTGAGCCTCAGCCGGGAGGATCTGTCCGTCATCGGCGGGCACCTGGCGGAGGGATGCGTCATCAAGACCACGGCGGAAATTGTGCTGCTGGAGATGGAGGACGTGGCCTTCGGAAAAATATTCGATCCCGCCACGGGTTATCATGAGCTGGACATCCACAGGGCGCGGTAAGGTATCCGCCGCCGCGCAGCAGAAAAGGCAGGCCGAAACAGCCTGCCTTTTTGCTTGTCCTGATGCCGTTACGCCGCGTCCGGCACGTTGCGCTTGAAGTGGAACAGCGCGCTGCGGCGATAGCAGACTGTCAGCGCCGTGGAGCACACCACCCATCCCAGCGGGTACGCCAGCGCCACGCCCACAAAGCCCCAGCCCAGCCAGCTGCTCACCAGCAGGTACAGCTGCCGGAACACCACGAAGGAGCCCAGCATGATCACCATGGGCGTGCGGGCGTTGCCGATGCCCCGCAGCGCGCCGGCGAAGATCTGGTTGAAGCAGATGGTGATATAGAAGGGCGTAATAATATGGATAAACCGCACGCCGAAGTCGATGACCTCCTGATCCGGGCTGAACAGGTGCATCAGCGGCCGGGCAAAGCACATCAGCAGCACCGCCAGGGCCGCCATGCAGCACAGCGCGGCGATCAGCGCGAAGCGCACGCCCTTGCGGGCGCGATGGGGCTTGTCCCCGCCCCAGTTCTGCCCAACGAAGGTGGTGGACGCCTGGGCAATGGCCATCACCGGCACGGTCAGGAAGGCGTCCAGCTTGTTGTAGCCGTTCCAGCCGGCCATGCAGGCGGAGCCGAAGGCGTTGATGTAGCTCTGCACAAACACGTTGGAGAAGGAGGTCAGCGCCTGCTGAATGCCCGCGGGCGCGCCCATAGCGAACACGCGCTTCAGTTCAGGCATGCTGATGCCCAGGTGCCGCCAGCGGATGCCATAGGCGCCCTTCTCCCGCGTCAGGGCGATAAACACCAGCACCGCCGAGAGCCCCTGGGCGATGATGGTGGCCAGGGCCACGCCCCGCACGCCCATGCCGAATTTTACCACAAACACAAGATCCAGCACCGTGTTGGTCAGCGCGGAAAACACCAGGAAGAACAGCGGACGGCGGGAATCCCCCACCGCGCGGAGAATCGCGCTGCCCACGTTGTACAAAAGCAAGCCGGAAATGCCGCAGAAATACAGCGTCAGGTACTGCTCCGACTCGCTGAAGACGTTCTCGGGGGTCTGCATCATCCGCAGCATGGGCCGAACCAGCATAAGCCCCACCGCCGTGGCCGCAATGCACAAAAGAAAAGCCACCGTCACGGTGGTCTGCACGGCAGTGTGCAGCCGCTTTTCATCATGCGCACCGTAGCACTGGGAAATCAGCACCCCCGCACCCATCGACAGGCCGTTGCACAGGGCGATGAGCATGTTGATGATGCTGCCCGTGGAGCCCACGGCCGCCAGGGCCTCCTGGCCCACATACTGCCCCACCACCACCGAGTCCACCGTGTTGTACAGCTGCTGAAACAATAGCCCGATAGCTAGCGGCACCGAAAAGCTCAGAAAATGCCGCCAGATATCCCCACGGGTCATGTCCGCGTCTTTGCGTGCCATGATAGCCATATCCTCCTGTGTGCATGCTGCTTCAAGCATAGCACATTCCATGCCGTATGTCAAAGGCTGTGCCGAATGCCCGCAAGTGACAGAAATATGCCCGTATCCGACGAATTGTTCTCACAGGCTATTGCTTTTCAGTATGGAATGTGATATACAGGAATTATACGGAGGTGCATATGCATGGGCCCGCATAAGCATTACAGCATGAAATACGCTGCCGACCAGGAGGAAAAGCAGAAGACCCACATTGTCTTCTGCGACCGGTGCGGCCTGCGCGCCCACAGCCTCCCCCACGGCTATGACGAGCACGGCGTCAATGACCTGAAGCACCGCGGCTGCGGCGGATGCATCATCGTCTCCAGAACCACCACCCATGACATGCTGGATCACCTGACCGACGAGCAGTCGGAGACGCTGGCGGACGAAGTCGCCGATGCCATCATCCGCGGCGACAGGCTCCGCAGGATCATCGCCGAGCAAAAGGCGGCGCAGCATCATCCCTGGTGAAGCGCGCCGCACACCGTATCACATCACGCTGCACATCCCGGCCCTGCGCCGGGATTTTTTCATTTTCATGCATGGTATGCACAGATGGGCGCAGGGTCAGGATAAATCGGGGATTTCTTGCATCTGAGGCGCATTTTCACAAAGGATTTCCGCCTGCCCGCGTTGTATATATTCCATGTATACAAGGAGGTGGCGGCCATGACCATCCGCGAGCAGCTGGAGCAGGAGGAGGCTGTGCGTCTGTCCCCTCTTGCCGCCCACGCCAGGGACTCCCGGGGCCGGGAAACGCCCATGGAGCCCTGCCCTCTCCGCACGGACTATCAGCGGGACCGAGACAGGATCCTGCACTGCAAGTCCTTTCGCCGCCTCAAGTTCAAGACGCAGGTGTTTCTCTCCCCCGAGGGGGATCATTACCGCACCCGCCTGACCCACACCCTGGAGGTGGCGCAGGTGGCCCGCACCATGGCCCGGGCCCTGCGGCTCAACGAGGATCTCACCGAGGCCATCGCCTTGGGGCACGACCTGGGGCACACCCCCTTCGGGCATATCGGGGAGCGCTCCCTGGACGAGCTGATGCCCGATGGCTTCCGACACAACGAGCAGTCCCGCCGGTGTGTGGAGGTGCTGGAGAACGGCGGCGCCGGGCTGAACCTGACCTGGGAGGTGCGGGACGGCATCCTGTGCCACTCGGGCAAGCAGTTTCCGGCCACGCTGGAGGGTCAGTGCGTCCGCCGGGCCGACCGCATCGCCTACCTGAACCATGACCTGGACGACGCGCTGCGGGGCGGCGTGCTGCAGCCCTTCGAGCTGCCGGCGGACTGCCTGAAGGTGCTGGGACAGACCCACGGCCAGCGCATCAACACCATGATCCTGGACATTGTGGAAAACAGCCAGGGCCAGGATGTGCTGACCATGAGCCCCCTGGTGCAGGAGGCCATGGACGGTTTGCGGGAGTTCATGTTCGAGCGGGTGTACCGGGACAAGTGGCGCGCCGCGGAGGAGCACCGCTGCGACCTTGTGATGACGCAGCTGTTTCATTATTACAGCGAGCATCCCGGGGAAATGCCGGAGGAATACGTGCTCATCGGCTACCGGGAGGGCATGGAGCGGGGCGTGTGCGATTTTCTTTCCGGCATGACGGACCGTTATGCCGTGCGCACCTATCAGCAACTGTTCGTCCCCGCAGCCTTCCCCGCGCTGTAAAAGACGGCTGATTGCCCAAAATCCAACAGGAATAAAAAGAAGGAAATGCGCGAAGCGTGGCGAAACTATAGGCAGGTGAAGCAATCATGGCACGCTTTCCCTCCGCGTGGCTGGACGAGCTCCGCGCGCGGGCCGATATTGTACAGATTGTGTCAGGCTATGTGGCACTGAAGAGGAACGGGCATAGATATTGGGGTCTGTGCCCGTTTCACGGCGAAAAAACAGCCTCCTTTTCCGTGGACAGCGAGCGCCAGCTCTATTACTGCTTCGGCTGCAAGGCCAGCGGCAGTGTGATTCAGTTCATTATGGACATGGAGCGGCTGGATTTTCCCGAGGCGGTCAGGTTCCTGGCCGATCAGGTGCACATGCCCCTCCCGCAGATGGAGGAGGATCCCGACTACCAGCGGCGCCGCTCCCAGCGCGACAGGCTCCTTGCCGCCAACAAGGAAGCGGCCCGTTACTTCCACCAGACGCTGTTCACCCCTGAGGGCAAGCCCATGCTGGACTACCTCAAGGGCCGCGGGCTCACGGACAGCGTCATCCGCAAGTTCGGCCTTGGCGCTGCCCCGAACCAGTGGGACAGCCTGACCCGTACCCTGCAGGAGAAGGGCTACTCCCTGGAGGAGCTGCGCCTGGCAGGGCTGACGGTCATCAAGGAGGCCGAGCCTGCCACCGCCGACGCGCCCGCTCGGCCACGGCGCGCCTTCGACATGTTCCGCAACCGGGCCATCTTCCCCATCATCGACCAGTACGGCAACGTCCTGGGCTTCGGCGGGAGAATCCTGGGCAGCGGCCAGCCCAAGTACCTCAACACCTCCGACACCCCCGTGTTCAACAAGAGGCTGGGCGTATACGCCGCCAACCTCCTGCGCAAGGAGCGCCATCTGGAGCGGGTGATTCTGGTGGAAGGGTACATGGACGTGGTGGCGCTGACGCAGTTCGGCGTGCCGGGGGTGTGCGCCACCCTGGGCACCGCCCTGACCGCCGAGCAGGCCCGTCTGCTCAAGCGCTTCGCCCCGCAGGTGTACCTGAGCTACGATGGCGACAGCGCAGGCCAGCACGCCATTCTGCGCGGGCTGGACATCCTGAAGGCGGAGGGCATCCCCGCCCGGGTGCTGGACTTTCCCGACGGGCTGGACCCTGACGAGTTCATCCGCCGGGACGGGCTGGAGGGCTTCAACAAGCTGCCTGCCCTGACCCCCGAGACCTACCGCATGCGCCGCCTGCGCGCCGAGCACGACCTGTCCACCCAGGAGGGCCGGACGGAGTACGCCAAGGCCTGCGCGGTGATATTGCGGGATCTGGAGCCAGTGGAGCTGGAAAACCATCTGCAGCAGCTGATGGTGCAGACCGGCTTCAGCCGGGAGGTGCTGCTGGCGCAGATCGGCGTGAAGGCCCCTGCCGCACCCGCTGCAGCGCCGTCTCCTTCCGCCGCGCCGCGGACGAGCTCCCTGCGCCGCAGGCAGCAGGAGGACTCCGAGGCCCTCAGGGCGCAGGAACTGCTGATTTCTCTCCTGGCCACAGGGCAGCTGCCCGGCGACATCGCCACCCAGGAGGATTTCGACGACCCGCTGCTGAAATCACTTTATATCGACCTGACCGCCGGCCGCTCCCCCGCCAGCCTTGTGGAGGAGCAGCCCGATGAGCCTTCCCGCGCCCGGGTGAGCAGGCTGCTGCTCACGCCCCCCAGCGAGAACACCGACCAGCTCATCCGCATGGCGGAGGACTGCCTGAGCGCCATGCGCATCAAGCGCACCCAGGAGCGGATTCAGGCGATCATGCTCACCGTCAACACCCTCAGCGGTGATGAAAAAAAAGCTGCAATGACCGAGGTTCAAACGCTCAACGCGTACCTGAACCGCTTGAAGTCCGCCCGGAGCTGATTCCCGGCGGCAAGGAAAAGGAGAGGATCCCATTTGACGCTTTCACCGAATGCACGCCAGGAAAAGCTGAACGAGCTGTATGAATATGGCAAATCCAAAGGCACCCTGACCTACAAGGAGATCATGGATCGCCTGATGGAAATGGACATGGAGCCCGACCAGCTGGACAAGGTGCTGGAGACCCTGGAGGCCCTGGGCGTGGAGGTTGTCAGCGAGCTGGACGCCAAGACCCCCGCAGAGCCCGAGCCCATTGACGAAAGCGACAGCAAGCTCGACCTGTCCGTGCCCGAGGGGATCAGCATTGACGACCCTGTGCGCATGTACCTCAAGGAGATCGGCAAGGTACCCCTGCTGAGCGCCGAGGAAGAGGTCGAAATCGCCAAGAAGCTGGAGAACGGCACCCCCGAGGAGAAGGAGGAGGCCAAGCGGAAGCTGTCCGAGGCCAACCTGCGCCTGGTGGTGTCCATCGCCAAGCGGTACGTGGGCCGGGGCATGCTGTTCCTGGATCTGATCCAGGAGGGCAACCTGGGCCTGATCAAGGCCGTGGAGAAGTTCGACTACCGCAAGGGCTTCAAGTTCTCCACCTACGCCACCTGGTGGATCCGCCAGGCTATCACCCGCGCCATCGCCGACCAGGCCCGCACCATCCGCATCCCCGTGCACATGGTGGAGACCATCAACAAGCTGATTCGCGTCAGCCGTCAGCTGCTGCAGGAGTACGGCCGGGAGCCCACCCCCGAGGAAATAGCCAAAGAAATGAACATCTCCGAGGCCAAGGTGCGGGAGATCATCAAGATCGCCCAGGAGCCCGTGTCCCTCGAAACCCCCATCGGCGAGGAGGAGGACAGCCATCTGGGCGACTTCATCCCCGACGACGACGCTCCCGCCCCCGCCGAGGCCGCGTCCTTTGCGCTGATGAAGGAGCAGCTGCTGGAGGTGCTGGACACCCTGACCCCCCGTGAGGAAAAGGTGCTGCGCCTGCGTTTCGGCCTGGACGACGGCCACCAGCGCACCTTGGAGGAGGTTGGCCGGGAATTCAACGTGACCCGCGAGCGCATCCGTCAGATTGAGGCCAAGGCCCTGCGCAAGCTGCGTCACCCCTCCCGGAGCAAGAAGCTGCGGGACTACATCGACTAAGCCCCTACCCCCAACGCAATATCGCCCTGCCATCCCGGCAGGGCTGCTTTTCACCCTGGAGGCGCTATGCTGGACGAACGTCTGACCCTGGCCGCCGCGCTGTACCCCGCCTGTGAGCTGGGCGCGGACATCGGCACCGATCACGGCTACCTTCCCTGCCATCTGCTGGAAACGGGCGTGTGCCGCCGGATGATCCTGGCGGATGTGAGCCCCAAGGCCCTGCGCCGTGCGGAAGCCGAGGTGGCCCGCCGGGGGCTGCAGGATCGCGCAAGGCTCGTCTGTGCCGACGGCCTGGACGCCCTGACCGAGCCGTGCGGCTGCGTATCCGTGATGGGCATGGGTGGGGAAACCCTGGCGGGAATACTGCTGCGGGGCCGGGACAAGCTGCAGGGCGCGACGCTGGTGCTGTCCGCCCACACGGAGCTGCCGCTGGTGCGCAGAGCCGTGCTGGATCTGGGCTATCACCTGACGCGGGAGACCCTGTGCCGCTCCGGCGGACGGTTCTATGTGTTCTGGCGGGCAGAGCCGGGCTCTGCGCCCATGACGGAGGAGGAAATCCGCCACGGTTCCCTTTTATATCAGAAAAACACTCCCCTGCTAAGGGAGTATCTTGCCTGGCGCAGAGATGTGGCTCAGGCGAAACTGGCCGGGCTGCGGTTGGCTGCCGTTCCCGACGCGCAGGCTCTTGCCCAAGCGGAGCAGGACGTTGACTTCTACCGACGGAAACTGGAGGCATGAACCTGATGCTCACCGTGCAGAATGTCTATGATTTCATCGACGGCCGCGCTCCCTTCGACACCCAGGAGGGCTTCGACAACGCCGGACTTCTCGTGGGTGATCCCGCCTGGGAGGTGCGCGGGATTCATGTGGCCATGGATGTGACCAGCCGCGTCATTGACGAGGCAGAGGCCCATGGCGCGAACCTGATCGTCACCCATCACCCGATGATGTTCTCCGCCCGCAGGCGCATGACGGAGACTGACGCGGAGGGTCGGCTGCTCTGCCGGCTGATCCGCGGGCGCATGGCGCTCATTGCGGCCCACACCAACCTGGATCGGGCGCCGGGGGGGATCAACGATGTGCTGGCCAGTGCGGCAGGACTGACAGAGGTGTCCGGCGAGGATTTCGTCCGGGTGGGAAGCCTTCCCGCTCCCATGACTGCCCGTGCTCTGGCGGATGACCTGTCCCGGCAGCTGAACACGGTGGTGCGCCTGATGGGTCATGAGGACATGCTGATCCGCCGTGTGGGCCTGTGCAGCGGCGCGGGCAGCGAGTTCTGGCAGGAGGCCGCAGCCATGGGTGCGCAGGCCTTCCTCACAGGAGAAGCGAAGCACCACCATGCCCTGGAGGCCGCGGAAGCCGGCGTGGTCATGCTGGAGGCGGGGCATTTCGCCACGGAGGCCCCCGGCATCTTTGCCCTGGCAGACGCTTTACAAATCTGGCCGGATGCGGTACAATATGGTGTATGCGTATCGAAATCGGAGGCCCCTGCCTACGCATGACGGCAGACCCGGGCGCCATGCTGCGCCCTTACAATCATTTCAGGAGGTACATCCATGGATCAGCAGCAGCTTGAGCTTATGTGGCAATACCAGCAGGAGGATATGAAGGCGGATCGTATCGCCAACGACATCCGCCGCTCCCCCACCCGCCAGAAGCTGGAAAAGAGCCGCGATTTCATCATGGAGCAGCAGAAGCTCTACAAGCAGATCGAGGAGCAGGTGGCCGTCATGGCGGACCGCAAGGACGCCATCCGCGATGCCATCGCCCGCTGCGAGGAACAGCTGAACGCTCTGGCTGCCAAATTCCAGGCCGCTCCCCCGCAGGACGCCGACGCCGCCCGTGCCATGCTGCAGGAAGTCAGCAAGTGCCGCGACACCATCGCCTCCTACGAGCAGGAGATGAGCCGCATCGTCAAGGATTCCAACGAGCATGACCGCAAGCAGCGCTCCATCCGCCACGAGGCCGCCAAGGTCAAGGTGGAGTTCGACCAGCTCAAGCAGGTCTACGACAAGGAAATCCAGGAGAAGAAGGCCGCCCTGGACACCCAGCGCGCCGTTGCCGCCCAGAAGGCTGCCCTGGTGGACAAGGAGCTGATGGCCGAGTACCTGGCCATCAAGAAGCACATTGCCCCGCCCATGGCCCGGCTGATCGGCGACCAGTGCAGCGGCTGCAACACGGCCCAGCCCTCCGCCCTGCTGCGCAAGATCAAGAGCGGCACGGTGCTGGTAGAGTGTGAAACCTGCGGCCGCATGATTATCCAGTAACCCTGAAGGCGCAGAGGTCGGGGCAACGCCCTCCGACCTCTGCGCTGTTTTGCATCCTTTCAACCTGCTTTGCAAGGAGGTTATGCATCATGAGTGCAACCATGGAAGCCATCCTTACCCGCCGTTCCTGCCGCAAATTCAAGTCTGACATGATTCCCCGCCCCGTCCTGGAGGAGATCGTCCAGGCGGGCACCTATGCCGCCACCGGCATGGGCAAGCAGTCCCCCATCATCCTGGCCGTGACCAACAGGGCCATGCGCGACCGTCTCAGCGCCATGAACGCCGCCGTCATGGGCAAGGGGCCGGAGAACGATCCCTTCTATGGCGCGCCGGTGGTGCTGGTGGTGCTGGCGGATCGGGCCATTGGCACCCACCTGTACGATGGCAGCCTGGTGATGGGCAACCTGATGCTGGCCGCCCACGATCACGGTATCGGCTCCTGCTGGATCCACCGGGCCAGGGAGGAGTTCGACTCCCCCGAGGGCAAGGCCATCCTGGCCGACCTGGGCATCGCCGGCGATTATGAGGGCATCGGCCACTGCATCCTCGGCTATCCCGAGGAGGGCGGCGTCCGCCCCGCCATCCCCCGCAAGGACGGCTACGTCCACTGGATTGAGTAAAGCAAAACAAAAGCAGGAAGGCACGTCATAGCCTTCCTGCTTTTTTGCTGTCATTCGAAGGGATAAACCATGCCCCACTGGGCGCGGAGGGCATCCATGACCTCCATCATGTGGATGGTCTGGGCATGGGGCATCTCCGGGCATTCCAGCGCGCCGGTTTCGAGGGCCTTCATGCAGGCCTCCACCTCGTACTCGTAGCCGGTGATCTGCTCCGGCACGGGAATCACCCTGCGCACCGGGCCCCGCTGCACATCATCGTAAATGGTGACGGTCTGCGGGTTGTTCACGTTGTCCAGCATGATCGCGCCCTTCGTGCCGTAGATCATGCAGTGCCTGTCCGTGCGGACATTGGCGGTGGCGTACAGCTTGGCCATGCGCCCGTCGCGGTAGTACAGATCGATGCTCTCAGCGCAGTCCACGCCGGTATCGAACATGGTGACGGAGCTTTCCATCCGCGCCACGTCATCCCCGAAGGTCATGGAGGCGAAGTTCAGCACGTACACGCCCACGTCCAGCAGCGCGCCGCCCGCCAGCTCCGGCCGGACAATGCGCTCCTTGCCGTCAATCAGGTAGCCCAGGTTGGCCGTCAGCAGCTTCGGCTCGCCAATCTCCCCTGCCGCCAGCAGGTCATCGACGATCTTGCGCACAGGCATGTACCGCGTCCAGATGGCCTCGGTGACCAGCACGCCCTTCTCCCTGGCGTAGGAAAGCACCTCACGGGCCTGGCGGGCGTTGGCCGTAAAGGCTTTCTCCACCAGGGCAGCCTTGCCGTGGTCGATGCACAGGCGGGTATGCTCCGCGTGATGGCTGTGGGGCGTGGCCACGTACACCAGATCCACCGCCGGGTCGCTGAGCATGGCCTCATAGGAATCATAGGCCTTTTCAAAGCCCCACTTGTCCGCGAAGGCCCTGGCCCGCTCCCCGCTGCGGGACGCCACGGCGTACAGCGCCACGGGCCGACCCTTCGCCTTCATGCCCTGCAGGGTGTGGGCCATGCTGCCCGCAATGGAGCCCGCGCCAAGAATTGCTACATTCATCATAAGGAAAACGCCTCCTGTCGGTATGCTTTCCGTTATTGTATCATCCGCGCCGCCCAGCGTCAAGCGGCGTTTGAAATGCATCGCTGCGCCAACCTTTTTTCCAAATCTGACATTTCCCGTTTCCCTTTTGGGCAAAGGATGTTATAATAGGAAAAAACGAAGCAGCCTGCGCTGCATACGGGAGGACAATTCTATGGGCGAAAGCAAATGGCAACGGATCCGGTTCATGCCGGGCAGCCCGCTGGATGGCAGAGAGGTGCGGGTCACCGGGAACAAGGAGCACCGGGCGCTGTCCCGCCGGGCAGCCTGCGAAGGCATGGTGCTGCTGAAGAACGAGGGCGACCTGCTGCCCCTGGGCAGCGGACAGCGCATTGCGGTATTCGGCAAGGCCCAGGCGGACTACGTCAAGGGCGGAGGCGGCAGCGGCGATGTGACCTGCGCGTATATCCGCAGCATCCTGGAGGGTTTGGAGGAGAAGGAGAGCGAGGGCCGGGTTCGGCTGTTCGCCCCGCTGAGCGACTACTACCGGGCGGATGTGGCCCGGCAGTACGCCGCGGATCGGCATCCGGGGCAGACCGTGGAGCCCGCACTGCCGGAGGATCTGCTGATGCAGGCCCGGGCCTGGACGGACACGGCCATGATCACCATCTGCCGCTTCTCCGGCGAGGGCTACGACCGCACGGGCGAGGCCTTCGACGGCGACTACTTCCTCAGCCGGGAAGAAGCCGCGCTGGTGGAGCGTGTGACGGCGGTCTTCCCCCGTGTGGCGGTGGTGCTGAACACCGGCGGCATGATGGACACCATCTGGTTCCATGACAATCCCCGCATTCAGGCAGCGCTGCTGGCCTGGCAGGCGGGCATGGAGGGCGGCATGGCCACGGCAGACGTGCTGTGCGGCGATGTATGCCCCAGCGGGCGGCTGAACGACACCTTCGCGGTGGATTTCGCGGCGTACCCCTCCTCCACGGGCTTCAACGAATCCGAGGAATATGTGACCTATGAGGACGACATCTTTGTTGGCTACCGCTACTTTGAGACCATCCCCGGCGCGGCGGAGAAGGTGTGCTATCCCTTCGGCTTCGGCCTGAGCTACACCACCTTCGCCCTGGGCGAGGCAGAGGTCAGCGTCACGGGTGATACCATCCGCGTGACCGTCCCGGTAACCAACACGGGCCGCGTGGCGGGCCGCGAGGTGGTGCAGGTTTACTGCGAGGCCCCCCAGGGCAAGCTGGGCAAGGCAGCCCGGGTGCTGGTTGGCTTTGCCAAAACCCGCCTGCTGAATCCCGGCGAAACGGAAACTGTTACCATGGCCTTCACGCCCTACCAGTTCGCCAGCTATGACGACGAGGGCAAGGTTTGCACCTCCGCCTATGTGCTGGAGAAGGGCGAGTACCGCTTCCATGTGGGCGTGAATGTCCGGGATACCCGGCCCGCCGCCTTTGTCTACACGGTGGATGAGGATCGGGTGCTTGAGCAGCTCAGCCCCCGGTGCGTGCCCACCTCCCTGCCCCGCAGGCTTCGGGCGGACGGCAGCTATATGCCGGTACCCGGCTGCGGCCCCGCGCCGGAGCGGATCATTGACGAGGCCATCCCCTACGATGGCCAGCAGCCCGTGGAGTGGGACGGCCCTGTCCCCGGCTGGTGGGACAAGAATCCCCTCCCCACGCTGATGGACGTACATGAGGGCCGCGTCACCCTGGACGAGTTTGTCGACGGCCTTTCCGACAAGGAGCTTGTGCATCTGCTGGGCGGACAGCCCGGCCGCGGCGTGGCCAACACGGGCGGCTTCGGCAACCTGCCTCCCCGGGGCGTACCCAATGTGATGACCGCTGACGGCCCTGCCGGTCTGCGCATCCTGCGGGAGGCCGGTGTGAACACCACGGCCTTCCCCTGCGCGACGCTGCTGGCCTGCACCTGGGATCCGGAGATCGTGTTCGAGGTGGGTCGCGCGGGCGCGGAGGAGGTACGGGAGAACGGCTTCGGCGTGTGGCTGACCCCCGCCATCAACATCCATCGCAGCCCCCTGTGCGGCCGCAATTTCGAGTATTACTCCGAGGATCCGCTGCTGGCGGGCAAGCTGGCCGCCGCCATGATCCGGGGCATCCAGAGCATGGGCGT
>JAXEEE010000050.1:0-33602 GCA_034104265.1 Eubacteriales bacterium
GACAGCATCCACGCCGGAACCGCTGCCCGGCTCAGAAGCAATATCCACAGATTGCTCTGCTCCATCAGGGTGAGGGCCTGCTGCCTTCTTTCACTGTTGCGGAATTGATGGATTCCGTCAAGCACGACAATTTGCTCCCGCTCCTTTGCGCCGTGCACCAGCTTCTCCAGCTCCTCGAAGTTTTCAGAATTGATATAAAGGTAACGCTGACTTTTCAGGAACTCTCTGACCACCAGGGTCTTTCCAAAACCGGCAGGGCCATAAAGATACACTGTCTGCCGATTTTTCTTGGCCATTGTCAGCTTTTTCTTTACCGCAGCGGGGATCACGCAGTATGACAGCGACTGCTTCACAGAAACCCCTCCTCTCCTAATATGATTATTATAGGGGTTCCATGCAGAATTTCAACTGTACAAACAGCCAATTCGGAAGGAAAACTATCCTTTTGGACAGTGGATTTATACACAGCTCATGGTAAGATATATTCGTTCAAAAAAACAACGGGAGGTAAATCAAATGAAAAAGTTGTTCGCACTGATTCTGGCTGCCCTGATGGTTCTGGGCTGTGTCGCCGTCGCTTCTGCAGAGCAGGCGCAAACCCTGCAGCTGAACTGGGAGGAATACGCGGCGGAGATCGAGGCTTCTGAGGAAGCCAAGGCCACCTTGGCTGGCGACTTCGTCACCATGGAGGAAATCGCTCTGAAGCTCTACATCCCCGCTGCCTTCGAGCAGGTGGAACTCACCGACGAGGATCGTGAGGCCGGCTATATCGCCTACTTCGCCATGGGCGAGGATAAGGGCGTTGGAATCCAGTATGTGGATGTAGGCGGCATGTCCCTGGAGGAGTACGCCCAGCGGCTGACTGAGGAGTATGGCTATGAATGCATGGACGCCGTGGTGAACGGGCTGCCTGCGCTGGCCTATTCCTTCACCGAAAACGATCGGGAGACCTCCGTCCTGGCCTTCTCCACCGAAAAGGGCTACATTCTGGAGATCGCCTTCGCACCCACCAATGACGAGGGCTTCGCCGCGGTGGCAGCTGTCCTGATGGCCTCCGTTCAGGCCGCCGAGTGATCCCTGAAAAGGCACCAGTTTTTTCTGGAATGAACCACCCCTGTCAAACAGACCGGGACATTAACTTGCAAATCGTACCCGAGGATCAGATCACTGGTCTTCGGGTACTTTCGTTAAGATGGAAGCTCCTCAAAAGGATCGTTTTCATCGAGGTCATCCGGTGCAAAGACAATATCGCCATACTGCGTATCATACTCGGTCATTTCTTTTTTATAGCAAAAAAGTTGGAATTATCCAGAGAAATGAGGGGTAATTCCAACTTTTTATTTTCAGTGACTTGACCATGGAGGCGGCTCCGCTTTCTGAGGGGAAAACCGGCAATCCTATCGTTCAATTGCGGGCAATCGTTCAATTATACTACCATGAAGTCAGCTGATACGCTTCACACCATTTCCGTATGGGCGGGAAACAACCAAATCAGATATTATGGAACGATATCGCAATGCGTTCGAAAATACCGGTGATTCTCAAAAATCCAGCGAGGCAATGTTTGCACGCAAGGTCATTCTGGTCGAGGGTGAAAGCGAAGTACTTATTCTTCCGTATTTATTTTCACTATGCGGGTATGATGAGGTGGCTGAAGGCGTGACGATTGTACGATGTGGCGGAAAAAGTGAATTAGATCGGTATTATCGTCTATATAGTGAATTTGGCATTCCTGCATTCATTATCTTTGATGGTGATTATCAAAATGTAGGAAAAGATGACGAAGATGCTACTATCGCGAAAAATCGAGGAATATTGAGGCTTTTTAATATCGATGATGATTTCCCGGATGGAGCCATTCATGAGAATTATTTGGGATTCGTGTATCGGGTAGAAGAGAACTTGGGTATTGATGGTATAGGAAACGCCAAGGCTCTCTCGTTGTTCCGACGCGTAAAAAAGGAGATCACGTCGCTTGAGAAGGTTCCCTGCTGGGTTGTCGAGGTTATAACTGCTATCAGAAAGCTACCTGCGGAGGCAACATCAGTTCTTGCAGAATAACCTCCACCTTCAAAATTCAGTATACTTGATATTCGAATATACGCTATACTTTGTTGCATTCAAACTCCAGTATTCCTATTGCAAAACGATAGCACAAAAAAGCACCCACTCAAATCGATTTGCACCCATCACGGTCAAATGACCAAACGAAAGCCTCAATGCAAAATGAAAGGTTATAAACACATTGCTTTTTTGCGTGATACCACATAATATGCACCAGTTTTTGATACAAGGTGGCCACCCTGGGCATATGTAAGAATAATTGTGCATTCACAGAGGTATATCACAGCTATTGATATTTATATTCACAAACTGTAATATATACTAGGACAAACTTCAAATGCATTTATTCGCCAAATATCTTTTCTCTTGCATCAGCACCCGTTCTGCGCTATACTATACTTGTGGAAATTCTCAAACTGCTACAGCAAAACAGTCTCCCCTGTTATCACGCTGATAACAAAATGATAACCGGAGTCTGTACAGGCAGTGGAATAGGAATGCCTCAGAGAATCAGAGTCACCACTTGGAATCAGACACACGTAAATTACACATAATGCGTTAAGTCTGAGAGAGTGGGAATAAATCCCGAACCCTTTTGAGAGATTTAAGAACCCGAAAACCCTTGCAAATCAAGGGTTTTCGGGTTTCTTGTTTTACGGAACAATCTTGACTTTGCGGAACATTTGCGGCATTTTCATAGTGTGATTTGCGGAACAGTTTTAACCAAAGGGGGATTGAGCAATGAAATACACCGCCGTGAGTGTTCGCCAATTAGACCGCAAGGGAAAACCTTGGCAACTGTTGGTATTCAAGCGGGAATGGATATTGCAAGCTTGGCACTTATGATGGGTCACGCAAGCAGAGCAATGACTTTAGATACTTATGGTGATGCAAATGCAGATGCCCTTACCCTGCACCGTCATCCTGCCCTGCGCCGCGTGCACTGGGGCGCCTCCGGCCTGCCCTGTCTGGAAATGACCCCTGAGAAGGATTTGGATCCCCGGTTCGAGAATATTGTGATGAAACTGATCATCTGCGCCAGGGAGGATTGACCATGAACGTTCACAATTACCGTCGCACCGCCTGGAATACACCCTTCATCCCCCAGCGGGCGGATCCTTATGTGCTGCACCATGGCAGCGAATGGTATTTCACCGCCTCCGTGCCCGAATACGACCGCATTGTTCTCCGCCGCGCCGCAAGCCTGGAGGGCCTGCGCGCCGCCCGGGAGCACGAGGTCTGGCATGCCCACGCAGGCGGCGTCATGAGCTGCCACATATGGGCGCCGGAGCTGCACTTCCTGGATGGACGGTGGTATATCTACTTTGCCGCGGGCGAGAAGGAGGACATCTGGAAGATTCGTCCCTGGGTGCTGCGCTGCGGGAGCGACGATCCCCTGGAGGGCCCCTGGACAGAATGCGGCAAGCTGGAGCGCGCCGACGGCGACGAGTTCAGCTTCACCGATTTCTCGCTGGACATGACGGTCTTCACGCTGCGGGACAGGCACTACTGCATCTGGGCCGAGAAGGTCAGCGTAGGGAAGAAGATCTCGAACCTGTACATTGCGCAGATGCTTTCCCCCACCTGCCTGGCCGTGCCGCAGATGCTCCTGACCAGCCCCTCCTACGCCTGGGAGCGGCATGGCTTCTGGGTCAACGAAGGCCCCTCGGTGATGCGCGCGGACGGCAGGCTGTTCGTCAGCTTCTCCGCCAGCGACACCAGCGCAGCCTACTGCATGGGCCTGATGTGGATGAACGAGGCGGACGATCCCATGGACGTTTCCGCCTGGCACAAGCTGAACAAGCCTGTGCTCACCACCGATGCGGAGAAGGGCATCTACGGCCCCGGCCACAATACCTTCTTTGAAATGGACGGCGAGGTGTACACCTCCTACCATGCCCGCCCCTATGACGAAATCATCGGCGACCCGCTCTACGATCCCAACCGCCACGCCTTTATCATGAAGGTGCCCGTGATAAGCGGCCTTCCGGTGTTCTCGCTGGAGAACCAGCAGTTCCAGGATTCATAAGTCCTTTCGCGTGAAGGAGCCGGCTGACATGCACAAGGTCAGTCGGCTCCTTTTTTGCTGCGGCGCATCCTGGCCGTTCGCGCCCTTGCCCGTCATTTCCTGAGCGATCTTCCTGCCCGGAGCCATGCCCCCGCGCAGCCGAAGATCGCCGCCAGCGCCGCCGTCTGCGCCAGCGCCGCGTTGAGCTCCCCGCCGAACCTTTCAGGCCAGGATACAAGGCACGGCGCATAGTACCCCAGCCTGAGGCAATAGGACGCCAGCAGGTTCAGCAGCTGATTCACCGCCACGCCCAGGATGACGCCCCGGCATCCGCCTGTCCACACGCTCCGCATGGTCAGCCTCCTCAGAAGAAGATCCCGTCGGAAACGCTCCGCTCATACCCGCCACAGGGCTGATTAAGGATCTCCCCCATGAACCACAGCTCCGTGGAGCCGCCGCCGTCCAGATTGAAGGCCGTCTGCGCGCCATAATCCAGGAAAAGCTGCTGTAGCGCCTGCCCGTCCTCCACCAGCGCGGGGCCGAATTCATACGCCTGCCGGATGTTCTCCGCCAGCGCTGTTCCGCCAGGGCATTGGCAGGATGGTGCTTCCTGTCCGTCAGCAGCCGGAGCGTACCGTCCCCGTCCACCGTCAGCATGTGGCGGGTGGTGTCGCGGTCGCGGAGAAGCTCGCCGTTGCGGATGATCACGCCATAGTTGTGCGCGCCGTAGTCATCACCGTTGATGGCCAGCACCGCATCGGTGCCTGCCAGCAGCTGCGTCAGTGGACGCATGGTATCCGAGCAGACCGACTGCCACAGGCTGCCCTCCGCCAGCTGCACATCCGCCACGAAATACGTAAGGCTCGGCTCCTCCATCCGGTTGACGGCGATCATCCGCCGCTCGTCCGCATAGCTGTAGTCATACGGCTGGCCGATGCAGGGCTCCTCCCAGGCAAGGGCCGGGCGCAGCGGAAGCAGCAAAAGCAGCGCCGCCAGGATGCAGAAACGTTTCATGTCGATCACCTCTTTCTCTTTGATCCGGGAACGGGATGATCTTAGCATGGCAGAATAAGCGCACAAAGCTGCTTCCGGCGGCGGATTTCTTATGCATTTCTTATCCGATGGCGCTATCATGGCAACGAAGGAGGTGCCGGAATGCGGCTGCTTATTGTGGAGGATGACGATACCCTGCGGGAAACGCTGCTGCAGCGGCTTACCCGGGAGGGTTACGGCGCGGACGCCTGCGGCGACGGCATTGAGGAGCTGGAGCTTGCGCTTTCCGCGCCCTAGGACGGCATGGTGCTGGACATCATGCTGCCAGGGATGGACGGCCTGTCCCTGCTGACCGCGCTGAGAGCCCGGGGCTATGGGGGCGGCGTGCTGCTGCTCACCGCCCGGGACGCTGTGGAGGACAGGGTTCGCGGCCTGGACACGGGCGCGGATGATTACCTGGTGAAGCCCTTCGCGCTGGACGAGCTGTCCGCCCGGCTGCGGGCGCTGCTGCGCAAGCATACCCCGGGCCGCTCGATGCTGCTGCGGGTGAGTGATCTGGAGATGGACACGGTGGCGCACATGGTGCGGCGGGGCGGCAGGCACATTCCGCTGACGGCCAAGGAGTACGCGCTGCTGGAGTACATGATGCGCAACAGCGGACTGATCCTGACCCCCGGGCAGATTTTCGACCATGTGTGGAATTACGGCGCGGCCCTGGATACCAACCTGGATCCCGTGTACATCGGTTATCTGCGCAGGAAGATTGACAGGGATCAGGCGGTCAAATACATCCACACCGTACGCGGCCTGGGATATGTGCTGCGGGAGGAGAAGGCATGCGAAGACTGAAAATCCGCACAAAAATGACGCTGTGGTTCCTCCTGTCCACGGTGCTGATCACCGGACTGCTCTATGGGGCGCTCTATGCCATGACCTCCGCCGTGCTGCACAGGATGCTGGAAAGCGACCTGGCCCTGGAGCAGATCAGCGTGCAGATTGAGCACGAGCACGGCCGCCTGACCTACGAGGACGAAACGCCCATTGCGCCGGGCGTGTCCTACTACATCATGGAGGATGGCGGCAGCGAGCTGTTTTCCCACGGCGGGGACATTGCGCAGTTTGACGCCCTGCCCATCCGGGAAGGGCAGTATGCCAGCCTTTCCCAGGGGACAGCGTATGGCTGGTGCTGGATTCCATGCCCCTGACCATCGAGGGCGAAACCGTGCGTATCCACGTGCGGCCAGCGACGGACAACACCGGCGGACGCTGCAGGCCCTGCGGCGGATCTTCTGCGTCACGCTGCCGGTGCTTGCGCTGCTTGCCGCGCTGATCGGCTATGCCCTGATGGGCAGGTTTCTCCGCCCTGTCCGGCGGATGATCGAAGGCGCGCAGGCCATCACGGCAGGCAGGCGTTCCGGCAGGCTCCCCGCTGCGCCCGCCCGGGACGAGCTGGGTGAGCTGACGGACACCCTCAACCGGATGCTGGACGCGCTGGAGGAGGCCTTCCAGTGGGAGCGGCGGTTTGCCTCCGATGCGTCCCACGAGCTGCGCACCCCCGTGGCGGTGATCCGCGCCTGTACGGAGGAGCTGATGCAAAGCACCGCGCTGCCCGACCAGGCGCGCAAGCCGCTGAACGCCATCCTGTCCGAAAGCCGCAGCATGCAGCGACTGATCGAACAGCTGCTGATGCTGACACGGGGCCAGGAGGGCAGGCTCCGCCTGGAGAAGGAGCGCTTCCCCGGCCGGGACGTGCTGGAGGCTGTGGAGGACGCGCTGGGCGAGGCCGCCCGAACCGCCGGGATAACGATCAGCCTGGAGGCTCCCGCAGACCTGACCATCACGGCGGATCAGAGCCTGTTCAGCCAGCTGATGCTGAACCTGACGGAAAACGCCATCAAGTACGGCAGGCCCGGCGGCCACGTGCTGCTCTCCGCCGAGGAGGAGCCCTGCGGCATCCTGCTCCGCGTGGCGGACGACGGCATCGGCATATCGGCGGAAAACCTGCCCCATGTGTTTGAGCGCTTCTTCCGGGCCGACGCCGCCCGGGACAGGAGCGGCACGGGGCTGGGGCTGTCCATCGCGCAGTGGATTGTCCGGGCCCATCACGGCACGATCAGCGTGGAGAGCGAGGAGGGCCGCGGAACCGTCTTCAGCGTCCGCTGGCCGGATGCGCCGGCATAATCAAAAGCGCTGACTGCTTCCGGCATGAAGTTGTCAGCGCTTTTCCTTGCCCAGCCTCAGGCTTCCTGGCTGCCGGCGGGAATCAGGTTGCTGACATAGGGCCGCCTGCCGGAGAGCACATCGTCGTAGAACTGTTGCTTCTCATCCACATAGCGGACGGAGTCCTCCAGCTGCGCGATGCGTGCCAGCAGCTCCTGCCGCTTTCTGGCAAGGATCTCCCTGCGCAGGGGAATGGTGGCTTTCCCCTGCAGGCACAGGTCGAGGTATTCCTTCATCTCCTGAATGCTCATACCGCAGTTTTTCAGACAGGTGAGGCTTTTGATCCACGCGATGTCGCGCTCATCAAAGACCCGCCTGTTGTTTTTGTCCCGCTTCACGTTGGGCACCAGCCCCTCGTTGCAGTAGAACTTCAGCGCCTCATAAGTCATGTCCGTCTCCCGGCGGGTCTGCAGCATGGTATACATCATGAATCCCTCCGTTTTTTCCAGCTTGTCAGATCTTTTTACAAAGCAGGGCTTGACCGGTTGTTGGAACCGGTTGATACAATCCCACTGTACATGATCCGCCATGGTCCTGCAAGCGCTGGTGCGGAAAAAGGTGGATGGAACACCGCTTCCCGCAGGCCCAAGAGGCCGGAAACCATCTGACACATCAAGGAGGAACCACCATGAAGCGCATCCTTCAGCTGATTGTCCTGTTCACCCTTCTGTTCACGCTGACAGCCTGCAGCCAGGCGGAAAACACGTCCCCCGCGACCCAGGAGGAGCCGCAGGCTTCCGCCCAGGCAGGCGGCAGGATTCTGATCGCCTATTTCACCGTGCCGGAAACCGACGGCGTGGACACGGTATCCTCAGCCAGCCGCGTGGCGGTGGACGGCCAGATGATGGGCAATACGCAGTATGTGGCGAGTATCATTCAGGAGATCACCGGGGGCGGGCTGCGGCGGATTGAGACGGTGCAGACCTACCCCGGCACCCATGAGCCGCTGCTGGATTTTGTCCACCAGGAAATGATGGCGGGCGCGCGGCCGGAGCTTGCCGGGCATATTGACAACCTGAGCGACTACGACGCGGTGTTCCTGGGCTATCCCAACTGGAACGCCGATCTGCCCATGCCGCTGTACACCTTCCTGGAGAGCCACGACCTGAACGGCAAGACCATCATCCCCTTCAACACCCACGGCGGCAGCCAGCTGTCCGGCACCATCGAAACCATCGCCCGGCTCCAGCCCGTGGCTGAGGTGATCCAGGACGGCTTCACCGTTTTCCGCAACAGCGTGGCTTCCTCCCGGGAGGATATCATCGCATGGCTCGCAGGGCTGGGCTACGAAGGGGACTAAGGCGGGCCCGTTCCGGTCAGCTGCCGCAGCATGCATTTCCTGCCCCAAGCGGCCATGTTCGCCTTGACGATGGCGACAGGCTGCCGTATCATGGTGCAAAGGAGGCAACCGGCCATGGAACAGGAAAGCATCTTCGGCGCGGAAGCATATCAGCCCCTGGCGGCGCGGCTGCGGCCCGCATCCCTTGAGGAATTCGTCGGCCAGACCCATCTGCTGGGCCCGGGCAAGGTACTGCGCCGCCTGATCGAGAACGACATGATCTCCTCCATGATCTTCTGGGGGCCGCCGGGGGTGGGCAAAACCACCCTGGCCCGGATTATCGCCGGGCACACCCACGCCAGGTTCATCGACTTCTCCGCCGTCACCAGCGGCATCCGGGAGATCCGCCAGGTGATGCAGGAGGCGGAGAAGAACCAGTACCTGGGTGAAAAGACCATCGTGTTCGTGGACGAGATTCACCGCTTCAACAAGGCCCAGCAGGACGCCTTCCTGCCCTTTGTGGAGAAGGGCAGCATCGTGCTCATCGGCGCGACAACGGAGAATCCCTCCTTTGAGATCAACGGCGCGCTTTTGTCCCGGTGCCGGGTGTTTGTGCTGCACGCCCTGGAGCAGGCGGATCTGGAGGACCTGCTGCGCCGGGCGCTGACGGATCCCCGGGGGTTCGGCGGGCAGCGGGTGTTCCTGCCGGAGGGCACGGTGGAGGCCATCGCCGCCTTCGCCAACGGCGACGCCCGCAGCGCCCTGTCCATCCTGGAAATGGTGGTGCTCAACGGCGATACCGACGGACAGACCGTCACCGTCCGCCCTGAGGTGCTGGAGCAGTGCATCTCCCGCAAGTCCCTGCTCTACGACAAGACGGGCGAGGAGCATTACAACCTGATCTCCGCCCTGCACAAGTCCATGCGCAACTCCGACCCGGACGCGGCGGTCTACTGGCTGGCGCGGATGCTGGAAGCGGGGGAGGATCCCCTCTACATCGCCCGGCGCGTCACCCGCTTCGCCAGCGAGGACGTGGGCCTGGCGGATTCCCGGGCGCTGGAGGTGGCCGTGGCGGCGTATCAGGCGTGCCATCTCATCGGCATGCCGGAATGCACCGTCCACCTGACGGAAGCGGTGGTCTACATGGCCATGGCACCCAAATCCAACGCACTGTACACCGCCTACGAATCTGCGAAGAAGGATGCCCTGACCCAGCTGGCCGAGCCGGTGCCCCTGAACATCCGCAATGCCGTCACACCCCTGATGCGCAGCCTGCACTACGGCGAGGGCTACCAGTACGCCCACGACTGCGAGGACAAGCTGTCCGCCATGCAGTGCCTGCCCGATTCCCTCCTGGGCCGCGAATACTACCATCCCACGGCTGAGGGCAACGAAGCCCGCTACCGGGAGCGGCTCCGGCAGATCAAGGCCTGGAAGAAGGAGCACGGCGGCTGATCCCCCTGCCCCTGCCAGCGGAAAAACGCCCTCCGAAGCCTGTGCTTCGGAGGGCGTTTGCCGCATCTTCCGGCCATCCGGCGCTTCTCCGCCCACCTGTCGGGCCATATGACGTTTACCGGAACAGGAAAGGGCAGGACGTCCCTCGCCCTGCCCTGATGGAATGTCTCTTATGCCAGCGTAATCTCAAACAGCCTTGCGCAGGTGTCGCCGGGCATGGTCACCCGCAGCACGTTTTGCTCCAGCGCGATGTCGCAGTCCCCCGTGCCGGGATAGATCACCTTCACACCGCGAACCTCGCCCAGGCATGCCAGGGGGATCTCCGCTTCCCTGCTGCCGATGGTGAACACCGACAGGTACGCCTTCCTGTTGCTGCGCACCCCGTAGGCCAGCTGATGATCGTTCACCCGGCCGAAGCCCAGGGGGAAGAAGGGCACCATGTCCTTGAGTTCCGCGCGGAGGGCCTTGTACACCCCGATGCCCTCCCGCATCAGGGCCATGCTGCCCTCGGACATGTCCCACACGATGCCGCTGACGTAGGGCCGCAGCAGCAGGCCGTTGACCATGTTGAAGATGACATGCTCCCGCTCGTCCCGGTAGGGATAGACCCACATGCCCGCCTGCTCCGGCGTGACGACGCTGGCCACGCTGGCGGCAATATAGGCGTTGGACACATAGTCCGTCTGGTCGGAGGTGGACTGCAGGGAGTGCAGGGTCAGCATGCCGTAATCCATGCGCTGCCCGCCGGAGCCGCAGTTCTCGATCACCAGATTCGGGTGCTTCTCATACACCTCGCGGATCCAGCCGTACAGCGCGCGGTAATGCTCCAGCATGGCGTCCCCGGGGCTGTCGCTGTTCAGGTCGCTGCCCCGGCCGGTGGTGACGTTGTAGTCGATCTTGAAGTACTCGCAGCCGTAGTCCTCCACCAGCCGGTCAATCACGCCCATGCAATACCTGCGTACCTCGGGGTTGCGGAAGTCCAGCAGATAGCGGTTGTTTTCAATGCGGCGCTTGCCGTGGGTGCAGATGAACCAGTCGTCCGGCAGCCTTTTCGCCAGCTCGCAGGCGATGCCCATGACCTCGATTTCCAGCCACATGCCCATGCGCAGCCCCTTGCTGCGGGCATAATCATAGAGGGACTTCAGCCCATGGGGGAAGCGCTCGGGGCTCTCCCGCCACTCGCCCACCTTGTCCCACCAGGGGCCTGCGTCGTACCAGCCTGCGTCCAGGCAGTAGTACTCGCAGCCCAGGGCGGCGGCCCGGTCGATGATCTGCTTCTCCTTCTCCTCGGTGGGGTCGCCGAAGAGGCAGTTCATGTAATCGTTGAACACCACATAGCAGTGCTCGTCATCCTGATTGGGCCGGCGGATCAGGCGGCGATATCGGGTCAGCTGACCGACGGCCTCATTGATGCCGCCCATGTCCACGCCGAAGGCCGCGGGCACGGTGGTGAAGCTCTCCCCGGGGCGCAGGTTCTTCCACCAGGCGCTGTCATCGCTGGGGCCCAGCAGGCACACGTACAGGTTGCGGTTGTCCGCCATGCCGTACTCGATCTCCCACGCGCCGGAGTGCTCCACCTGACAGAAGAACACCTCGCCGCTCTCCGGGTCGCATACAATGCCCATGGGCAGGTACTCGCTGGTGGACCAGGAATCCGTGCTGCCGTAGTGGTAGCGGCTGTTGCCCTTGTCCGGCAGGCTGTAGCCCAGTGTGGCCATGTG
Source organism: Eubacteriales bacterium (assembly GCA_034104265.1). Classification (GTDB taxonomy): domain Bacteria; phylum Bacillota; class Clostridia; order Christensenellales; family Aristaeellaceae; genus UBA11524. The sequence continues at coordinate 11,741 of JAXEEE010000050.1, forward strand.
GGACAGCCCCAGATCCACCGCGTCGGCCTTCTGCCACTGGGCCTCGGTGGCCCAGCCGTTGTGGGGGATATAGAACTCCAGCCGGTCATAGGCCGCGGAGGTTCTGTTCTTCCCCAGGCCCTGATAGATGAAGGAGGCCGCATACTCCAGCCCGATATCCTCCTCCGAGCGGTTGGTCAGCGTGCTCCAGGTACGCACCACCGTCAGCCCCGCATAGGTCTGCAGGCAGTAGTCCGCCGCCAGCCCGTTGGGGGCCTGGACGGACAGGGTCAGCAGAGAGCCCTGGGCGTTCTTTTCAATACAGTGGCTGACGTAGCGCCACCGGGTGGAGACGCTGCCCGCGTCGTGCTTGCCCGCATGGAAGCCCGTGGCGCTCTCGCCGGTCACATGAACCGCCAGGAACTGTCCGCGCTTGACGGGTTCGGGATGGACGGGCGGCAGCTCCGGCGCCCTCTCCCCCAGGGAGATGTCCGCCAGCTCCACGGTCTGGTCGTCACAGACGCGGAAGGTGATGTGCAGCCTGCCCTCGCTGATGGCAATGATCATGGTGATCCCTCCAGACAAAACGAAGAATGTATGCTTACACCATTCTCTGCCCGCCCGGGGTTTTCCTTCCTCCTTGGCCGCCTTCCGCCGGAAATCGCCCGTGTCAGACGGCCTGGGCCTTGGTGCGCCGGGGTGCGCGGGAGGCGTGCGGCGTCGCCCCGGCCTGGATGCGCGGAACGATCTCCTGGGTCAGGCGGAGGAACTTCTTCGCCGCCGGGGACAGCCCCTGCCGGGACTTCACCGCGATGCCCAAGTTCCTGGCGTAGTAGGGATGGAGGGAATAGGCCTGCACCTGCTCCTCGTAGCCCTGCACCACCAGCTGCGTGAGGATGCTGATGCCCAGGTGGTTGGCGATCATGGAGATAATGGCATGGTCGTCCTTGGAGGTGAAGTGGGTGTTGGGCTTCACATTGGAGGAATCCAGGGCATGGTGCACGTCGTAGTCCGTGCCCATGGCGGAGATGATGAAGTGCTGCTGATGGAATTCCTCAATGGGGAAGCGATTGTCCTCGGGCACGGGATAATCCCGGGGCAGAATGGCCATGAGGGGATCCTCACAGAGGGAAATCCATTCCAGGCCCCGGGTGTTTCGCTGGCTCATGAAGCCGAAATCCGCCTGGTTGTTGGCCACCCAGTCCACAATCTCGTCCGTGCCGCCCTCCATCAGGCTGATGGTGATGCCCGGGTACAGCTCCTGGAAGCGCCGGATGATCTGCGGCAGCCAGTGGATGGAAATGCTGGCGAAGGACGCGATGACCAGGCTGCCGGAGTTCACGCCGCACACGTCGTGAATGGTCTGGGACAGGTTCTCATTGGCGGAGAGCAGGGTGTGCACCAGGGGCAGGAGCAGCTCGGCATTGTGGGTCAGATGCACGCCCTGCTTGGTGCGGACAAACAGGGGAACCCGATCTCCGTCTCCAGGGATTTCAGGATATGGCTCACGCCGGACTGGGTGTAGCCCATCCTGTCGCCGCTGCGGGTGAAGTTCCTCGTCTCGGCCACATCGGCGAAAAGCTCCTGCTTCTTGATGTCCATGGGCGCTCCTTTCATGAAAAACCATCATTCCTGTGATGCCATTTCCCCGTTTCACATCTGAAAAGGGGGGCTGTATCATGACCCTGTTCCGCTTTTGGCGGCAGGCGCAGCGGGGTGAGCCCGCAAAGAGGAGAGACGAACAATGAGGCTTCGCGCAGAGAAAAAGGCGTTGGGGAAAACCTTCCGGGTGGTGGACTCCCATACCATGGGCGAGCCCACCAGGGTGATTTACGACGGCTTCCCCGAGCTTCATGGCAGCACCATGATGGAGCGCAAGGAATACCTGGAGGCCCACTATGACCACTACTGCCGGGCGCTGATGCTGGAGCCCCGGGGCCACCGGGACATGTTCGGCGCGCTGCTGACCGAGCCGGTGAGCCCGGAGGCCGACCTGGGCGTGATCTTCATGGACAGCGGCGGCTACCTGAACATGTGCGGCCACGGGAGCATCGGCAGCGCCACAGTGGCAGTGGAAACCGGCATGGTGGCGGTTTCCGAGCCCTACACCGAGGTGGTGCTGGAGGCCCCTGTGGGGCTGATCCGCGCCCGGGTGAAGGTGGAAAACGGCCGGGCTGTGGAGGTCAGCATTCTGAACATGCCCTCCTTCCTGTACCGGGAAAACCTGTCCCTGGAGCTGGAGGAATACGGCACGGTGCCCTTTGACATCGTCTTCGGGGGCAGCTTCTTCGCCCTGGTGGATTCCGAGAAGGTGGGCCTTGCCCTGCGCCAGGAGAACCTCAAGCAGCTGACGGACTTCGGCATGCGCCTGCGGGAGAAGATCAACCGTACCATTCCCATCCGCCACCCCTACCTGAACATCACCACCGTGGATCTGGTGGAGATCTACGGCCCTGCGGACAACCCCGCCGCCGACCGCAAGAACGTGGTCATCTTCGGCAACGCCCAGGCGGACCGCTCCCCCTGCGGCACCGGCACCAGCGCCAAGCTGGCGACCCTCTATGCCAAAGGCGAGCTGGCCCCCGGGGAGGAATTCGTCTGCGAGAGCATCACCGGCTCCATGTTCCGGGGCGTGATCACCGCGGAAATCGACATCCAGGGCCGCAGGGCGGTGATTCCCCGCATCACCGGCAGCGCCTACATCATCGGCTACAACGAGTGGGTGCTGGACGACCGGGATCCCCTTTGGGACGGCTTCCTGCTGGGGGAGCAGGCGCAGCAGCCTGTCCGCAGCGAGCGGGAGCAGATCATCGACGCGGCCTGGGAGCTGTTCCGGGTGAAGGGCTATCACGAGACCAGCCTTGAGGACATCCTTGCCTGGGCCCATGTCACCGAGGAGGCCTTCCTCCTGCACTTTCCCTCCCGGGAGTCGCTGCTCTACACCCTGTCCGACCTGTCCGACCGGCGGTACTCCGAGTTGATCACCGAGATGAACCCGGCGCTTGATCCCTTCGAGAAGCTGCTGCTGATCAACCGGGAGCTGTTCGCCATGATCGAGAACCAGATCCCCGTGGATCTGCTGGCCTACCTGTACTCCGAGGAAATGGTGGACAACGGCAACAAGGCCCTGCTCAACCGCAACCGCCTGTACTACCGCCTGATGGAGAGCATCATGGCGGAGGGGCTGGCCCCCGGGGAGTTCACCGTCCGGGAGCCCGCCGGAAAGCTGACGGAGGACTACGCGCTGATCGAGCTGGGGTTCCTCTACGACTGGTGCATCCACCGCAGCACCGGCAGCCTTACCGCCACCGGCAACCGGCTGATGCCCGTGTTCCTGCGGGGGCTGGTCATTCCCGCATGAGAAAGCCCTGCAGGCAACAAAAAAAGGCGCGCCGCTTCCATGATGCAGCCGGAACGCCTTTGTCCTGCAAAGCTGTACGCGATTCATCCTCTCTACTACAGCAACTGCGGCAGAAAATATCAATGCAGCGATGCATAAAAAGCCGAACAAAAGCAATTCCCCGCCGGCGTGTTCCCGCGGGGAATTTTCTTCGCCATGCCTTGAAAATCCATGGTTTTCTCGCACAGGTCTCCGAATCTGTCATGAAAGTTTGTCATGCATACTGCATCAAAGTGTCGCTACACATATGGGCTGCACGCGGTTATAATCGCCTTGACTCCGATGAATCAAAGGGGCGACGGAAATGCAGGATGCCATGTTTCATTATCCGCTCAGGCAGCACATCGGCGCGGCCAGCGTACCGGTGGTTGCCGCGGGCGATCCGGTATCGCGGGGTGAGCTGCTGGCGCGCAAGCCGGAGGGCGGCCTGGGCGTGAACCTGTTCTCCAGCGTGTCCGGCACGGCAGTGGCGGTGACGGCGGAAGCGATCACCGTGCGGGCGGAGGGCAATCAGCGCGACGCCTACGTGCCGCTCACAGCCAGCACGCCCCTCGGGCTGATCGAGGAATCCGGCCTGGTAGGCCTGGGCGGCGCGGGCTTCCCTACATACGCCAAGGTGGGCAGGCCCTTCGCCGCCGGCGGAACGGTCATCGTCAACGCGGCGGAGTGCGAGCCCATCCTGTGCCACAACATCGCCGCCATCGAAGAAAACCCCGCCCGGCTGCTGCGGGGCCTGCAGATCCTGATGGAGGTCACGAACGCTGCGGAAGGCGTCATCGCCATCAAGGGCAAGCACACGGAGGCCATCGCCCGGCTGCGGGAAGCGTTGCCCGCCACGGGCGTGCGCATCGCCCTGCTGCCAGACCGCTACCCCGTGGGCGAGGAGCGGGCCGTGGTCCGGGAGGCGCTGGGCCAGCTGCTGCCCGTGGACAGCCTGCCCCTGGCGGCAGGCGCCGTGGTGGTCAACGCCGAGACCGTCTGCCGGGCGCAGGAGGCCGTTGACCTGCCCAAGCCCTTCATCGACAAGGACATGACCGTGGCTGGGAAGCTCTGCGGGAACGAGAACCTGATCCAGGTGTTCCGGGACGTACCCCTGGGCATTTCCGTGGGGGCCATGTTCGACAGGGCCTGCGGGCTGGCTCCGGGCTACGGCGAGCTCATCATGGGCGGACCCTTCACCGGCAAACGCACCACCCCGGACGCGCCGGTGATCAAGACCACCGGCGGGCTGATTGCCGCCGAGTGCTTCATGCAGGGGCCGGAGAGGCTGGGGCTGCTGGTGTGCGCCTGCGGCGCGGATCAGGCCCGGCTAGAGGATATCGCCGGGAGCCTGGGCAGCCGGGTGGTGGGCGTTGAGCGCTGCAAGCAGGCCCGGGAGGTCAAGGGCGGGCTGAAGTGCGAGAACCCCGGCCGCTGCCCCGGTCAGGTGCAGAAGATCCTGGCACTGAAGAAGGCCGGAGCCCAGGCAGTGCTCATCAGCAGCTGCACGGACTGCTCCAACACCGTCATGGCCTGCGCCCCCAAGCTGGGCCTGCCGGTCTACCACTGCACCGACGGTGCGCTGCGGGCGGTGAATCACCCGCTGGTGCGCCGCATCCACACCACGTCATCCACCCCGAAGGAATAAGGAGGAAACCATATGTCCATGACCAACGAAGCCCTGCAGCGTCACCTGCAGGATCCGGCCATTGTCTGCTGCAGGCGGCAGAAGGGCCTTGTCATCAGCGCCGCAGACCTGGAGGATCCCTCCCTGTTTGAGGACATGGAGGAGGCGGGTCTGCTGACCCTGAGCCCCGACGGCCTGCGGGTGGAGCAGGTGCTGGGCTACACTCTGATGCAGGATGTGGAAGCCCTGACCCCCATCACCCGGGAGGTGCTGGATCGGGTCAACGAGCCGGAGGGACAGGCGGAGGCCGCCCCCGCCCCGGCGGAAACCCCGGCAGCAAGCGCGGAGGCCTTCGCCCCCGTGATCAGAACAAGTGTGGGAGGAAACGGCATGATTCACATTGAGATCGGCAAGGCCGAGAAGCTGGAAAACCTGGTGATGGACATCCCGGTGTTCGGGGGCGCAGTCCCTGCCCCGGCTGCCCCTGTCCCCGCCCCTGAGGCTGCCCCCGAGGCCGCCCCTGCCGGGGAGAAGAAGCTCATCCGCACGCTGGTGAAAAAGCACGTCCGGATCACGGGCGCGGAGATCGGCGACGAGACCTCCATCAAGGACGGCAAGATCACCATCGACCGCCGGATTGTGGAGCAGGCGGTGAAGGAGGATCCCCTGTGCAAGAGCCTTGCCCTGGACGTGATTGATCCCGACCAGCGGCATGTGTACACCGAGACGATCATGGACGTGTGCCCCATTGCTACCAAGGTGGAGGGCGAGCTGGGCAGCGGCGTGACCAGGGTGGCCGACGGCGTGGTGTTCATGCTCACCGTCGTGGACGAGGACGGCGTACAGGTGCATGAGTTCGGCTCCTCCGAGGGCTGCCTGGACGAGACGATGTACTTCGGCCATCCCGGCTGCGCGGACGAGAACGACATCATCATCCGCTGCCACGCGGTGATTCAGCGGCCCTCCGGCATGACCCGCCCCGGCCCCTTCGCCGCCCACAAGTGCCAGGATTCCATCATCCAGGCCGTGCAGGACGAGCTGAAGAAGTATGAGGGCGAGGTTGTCCGGGAGGAGATCTGCGAGGACGTGCGCCGCCGTGGCAATCCCCGGGTGGTGCTGGTGAAGGAGATCATGGGCCAGGGCGCCATGCACGACAACGTGATCTGCCCCACCGAGCCCTGCGGCATTCTGGGCGGACAGAAGAACGTGGACTGCGGCAACGTGCCCATCATCCTCACCCCCAACCAGGTGCGGGACGGATCCATCCACGCGCTGACCTGCATCGGCCCCGCCACCAAGGAAATGACCCGTCACTACATCCGCGAGCCCCTGGTGGAAGGCCTTGCTGCGGATACGGAGCTGGATCTGGTGGGCATCGTGTTCGTCGGCTCCCCCCAGGTCAATGACGAGAAGCTGTGGGTGTCCGATCGGCTGGGCTCCCTGCTGGAGTCTCTCGACATTGACGGCTGCATCATCACCACCGAGGGCTTCGGCAACAACCATATCGACTTCATCCAGCACATCGGCCAGGCCGGCAAGCGGGGCATCCCCGTGGTGGGCGTGTCCTTCTGCGCCTATCAGGGCCAGCTGGTGGTGGGCAACGAGTACGCCACGGCCATGGTGGAGGAGAACATGGATCAGGGAACGTGGCAGGCTGCTCCTGCGTGACGAAGGAGGTCGCCGCCCGGGCCATCCAGATGCTGAAGAACCGCATGGCCGGTGTGGAGATCAAGCCCGCGCCCCGGAAGTGGAGCAACGACGTGATCAACGCCAACAACCGTCTGCTGGGCCTGCCCGAGACCGTCCTGCTGGACAACGGTACCCTGCATTGACCGCCGCGTATGTGATCAGCCCGGCGCTCATGGGCGGCCTGGTCAAGGAGGCCGGGCAGGAATGGGTCAAGGTGCACCTCCATGGGCGGCTGGGGGTTATCACCGTACCCCGGTCACTGGTGATGACTGAGGAAATGCTGGTACCCGGGCATGAGCTGCAGTTCTATTTCAGCTATCTGGAGGTGGACGACGCGCCCCGGGACTACGACCTGTCCGAGCTGAAAATGCTGCAGGAGGTCACGCCCGTGCCCGTGGGCGGCGTCCTCACCGAGGTCAACGACACCGCCGTGAAGTGCGAGATGCCGGGCGGCATGGGCGTGGTGGCGGTGCCCCGGCGTTGGGTGTTCACCAACCAGGCCCTGGCCGTGGGGCAGACCGCCGGGTTCTACTTCAGCCCCATGAGGCTCGTCGGCAAGCGGGATATTCCCGCCACAATTCATCAGCAAGCCTGAGAGGCGTTGGAGGGGCCGCAGCCCCTTCAACTCTCCATCGTATCCGGCGGCTCTGCCGCCGGGGCGGGTCGTTTCGCGTCAGCGAAACTTTCCTTACTGCTTTTCACGTCCGGGAGCGCAGCGACCAGTGAAAAGCTGCAAAACTCAGCAAAGCGGCCGCAGCCGTTTTGCTGACGCGCACCGCGTGGGATATTCCCGTTCAATCCATCTGATACAACCATCCCACTGACAGGAGGAATTCCGATATGAAACTGACCACCGTGGCCGGGATGCAGTCCGAGATTTTCGTCCCCCTGACCCCGCTCCCGTCTTTACCGAGCTGAAAAAGCCCCTGAGTGCGTGCAAGGTCGCCTTCATCACCGCCGGGGGCATCCACAAGAAGAGCCAGACCCCCTTCAACACCTCCGGCGACTTCTCCTACCGCACCATTGAATTTGACACCCCTCCAGCGAGCTGATGGTCACCCACGGCGGCTTCGACAACTCCGACATCAACAAGGACGTGAACGCCATGTCCCCCATCGACCGGCTGCATGAGCTGGTGGCGGAGGGCTTCATCGGCTCCCTGGCGGATGAAACCTACACCTTCATGGGCGGCGGCAACGTGGAGAAGTTCATGAACGAGACCGGCCCGGAGATCGCCCGGAAGTTGAAGGCCCAGGGCGTGGACATCGTCCTGTGCACCGGCGGCTGCGGCACCTGCCACCGCTCCGCCACCATCGTCACCCGCTGCTGCGAGGAGGCCGGCATGAGCTGCGTGGTCATCGCCGCGCTGCCGCCCATCGCCCGCCAGCCGGGTGCGCCCCGCATCACCGCCCCCCATGTGCCCATCGGCGCTATCTGCGCCACGGCGGAGGTGGCCAGGGCCTTCACCCCCGGCTCCCACGGCACCACCTTCGGCGGGCATCCCGTCAGCTGCGCTGCCGCCCTGGCGGAGGTGGGCGAGCTGCTGGACCGCGACCTGGCCGGCAACGCCCGGAAGGTGGGCGACTACTTCGCCGAGCAGCTGAAGACCCTGCCCCACGTCAAGGAGGTCCACCATCAGGGCCTGCTGGTGGGCGTGGAGTTCGACGGCTTCGTCACCTCGGTGGAGATCAAGCACAAGTGCATTGACAAGCACCTGCTGGTCACCGCCATCGGCCGCAACGTCATCCGCATGATTCACCCGCTCATCATCACCGACGCGGACTGCGACAAGGCCGTGGCCATCCTGCGCGAGGCTGTGGAGGAGTTGGGCTGACACCCCTTGCAAAGGCATAGCACCACCAGGCGGAGCCGCAGGGCTCCGCTTGCGTGCAGGAAAGGAGTTTTGTTTTCCATGAAATCCTTCACCTTTACCGTTCCCCAGAACATCATCGTGGGCCAGGGCAGCATCGCCCGCCTGCCGGAGGCCGTCAGGGCCCTGGGCGCAAGCCGGGTGTTCTTCGTCTCCGACCCCTTCCTGGCCAAGGTCGGCGCGGTGCAGAAATGCATGGATCAGCTGACCAGGGCAGGCGTGACCTCCGAGGCCTTCACCGAAACCGAGGGCAACCCCTCCGTGGAGACGGTGGACAAGGCTACGGCCCAGTTCAAGGCCAGCGGCGCAGACTGCATCGTGGCCCTGGGCGGCGGCTCCCCCATGGATGTGGCCAAGGCTGTGGGCGTGCTGGCCCGCTACGGCGGCTCCATTGTGGACTACGAGGGCGGCGGCAAGGTGCCTGGGGACATTGTTCCGCTGATCGCCATCCCCACCACCGCCGGTACCGGCTTCGAGGTGACGGCCTTCTCCGTCATCACCGACCACAGCCGCAACTACAAGCTGACTGTGTTCAGCTACAAGCTGCTGCCCGCCTACGCCATCCTGGATGTGGATCCGATCACCACGGTACCCGCCGAGGTGGCCGCCGCCTGCGGCATTGACGCGCTGATTCACGCCCTGGAGGCTTACATCTCCCGGGACGCCTCCCCCTTCTCCGAGGCCATGTTCGAGAAGGCCATGGAGCTCATCGGCGGGAACATCCGCCGCTACGTGGCCAATCGCCAGGACATCGAGGCGGCCTCGGCCATGCAGGCGGGCTCCCTGTTCGCGGGCATCGCCTTCTCCTGGGCGCGGCTGGGCAACGTCCATGCCATGAGCCATCCCGTCAGCGCGTACTTCAACGTGGCCCACGGCGTGGCCAACGCCATCCTGCTGCCCACCATTGCGGACTACAACGCCCTGGCGGACAGCGGCAAGTACCTGAAGATCTACAACTACATCGCCCGGCAGCCCCTGACGGCGGAGGAGTTCGTCCCCAAGATGCTGGGCGACGAGCTGCGGGCGCTGAACGCCTCCCTGGGCATCCCCGGCTCCCTGAGCGAGGTGGGCGTGACCCCCGACAAATTCGACGCCATGGCCGACGACGCCATGAAGAGCGGCAACATCGCCGTGAACCCCCGCACGACCACCAGGAAGGACGTGCTGGCCCTCTACCAGGAGGCCCTGTAACTGAGCGTCGAAAAAGCGGCTGCGGCCGCTTTTTCGATGAAGGAAGATTCCGCTTCTGCGGAAGCGGGCATTTTTCACTGTCAGCCAAAGGCTGACGGCCGTGAAAAATGAAAGGTAAGGTTTCGGCTGATGCCGAAACCGACCCGCGCCGCCGGGAAACCCGGCGGACACGAATGCAGTCTGCCGACGGCAATCATGTAGGCGCTGCTTTCATCCGTCAACGGCGTCTGACCCATGATGGACAGACGCCGTCCTTTTTCGCCCGCAGGTACGGAAACAACCCTTCATCATCCCGAGAAAAAGCGTTCATGATTTCCCGCAAAGTCTTGATTTCCAAGGCTTTCATGCCGGAAACCGGTTTCCGTTTTGCTTGTTGACTTTACCTTCCGCCGCGATATACTGAAATCACAGGATACCGTTTCATCCGGTGTTGAAGGAGGAAATGAAAATGAAGAAACTGGTTGCTTTGCTCATGTGCCTCATGCTGCTGCCCCTGCTGCCCGCCATAGCGGAGGAGGCGGACATGCTGGCAGTGTACGCGTCCGTCCCTGCGGACTGGAGCTGGCCCTGCGTGTGGGCCTGGAACGCCGAGGGCGAGAACGCCTTCGCCGCCTGGCCCGGTGAAATGATGGAGCCCGACCCCGCCAACGAGGGCTGGTACTACATCTACCTGCCTGCGGGCATGGAGAGCGTGATCATCAACGCCAATGACGGCACGGTGCAGACGGATGAGGTCAAGATTGACCGGCAGGCCGCGTGGATCACCGTGGCGGAGGACAAGACCGCGGCTGTGTCCTTCGAAGCCCTCACCACCGGCGAGGCCCCCGCCTACGCCGAGCGCTACACCGTCTTCGCCCAGGTGGACGCCTCCTGGGAGAGCCCCTGCCTGTGGGCCTGGTCCGATCCTGACGGCAAGAATGCCTTCCCCGCCTGGCCCGGCCGCGCCATGAAGCCGAATGAGAACGGCTGGTACAGCGCGATGGTACCCGCCTGGTGCAACTGCGTGATTGTGAACGGCAACGGCGGCAGCGTGCAGACCGCCGACATCAAGGATCTGGATCCGGCGAACCTGTGGATCACCGTGGGGGCCGATGGCACATACGACGTGACCTACGACGATCCCACCGCCCCCGTGGCGGAGGACATTACCGTCTACGCTCGGGTGCCGGAGGACTGGACGGAGCCCTGCCTGTGGGCCTGGAGCCACCCCGACGGCACCAACGCCTTCGCGGCCTGGCCCGGCGAGCCCCTCGCCGCCGGTGAGGACGGCTGGTACGCCGTGACCGCGCCGGGATGGATCAACAGCGTCATCATCAACGGAAGCGGCGGCTCCGTGCAGACCAGCGACCTGCGCGTGGACGCGGGCAAGGATCTGTATGTGACGGTGGTTTCCGCCGGGGACGCCTCCGTGGCGTATGAGAAGCCTGCCGAGTGACAGGATGTTCCCCGCAGGGGAGGAGCGCTGCGCTCCTTCCCTGTTTTCGCTGGCATCGCCCAAAGGGACAGGAGGAATGGCTATGCGCAAGGTACTGTGTCTGCTGCTGATCTGCGCGGTGCTGCTGACCGGGTGCGCCGGGAATCCCGCATCCCCGGCGGGGCAGGCGGGCCCGGTGACCATCACCGTCTGGCATGACAAGGAGGACGCGGTCATCGCGGTATTGGCGGAGGCCGTGAAGGCCCTGGAGCCGGACATTCACGTGGCATTCGAGAAGAAGACCGGCCTGACCGAGTCCCTCAAGCTGGTGGGCAATGATCCCAACGCCGCGCCGGACATGTACTTCTTCGCCCATGACAAGATCGGCGTGTACGCGGAGATGGGCGTATTGTCCCCCATCACCGACCTGCTGGGGGAGGACGCGCTGGACGGCTACGTCCCCCTGACGGTGCAGGGCGCCACCTACAGGGGCGAAATCTACCAGCTGCCGCTGTACTTTGAGACGCTGCTGTTCATGTACAACCGCAAGTACATGGCGGATACGGACGTGCCCGCCACCACGGAGGCGCTGTACGCCTACATGCAGCGCAAGACGAAGTACGGCCACTACGGCTTTGTGGAGCAGCACGCCACGCCCTACTACGCGGCTGGGTGGATTCACGGCTTCGGCGGCGCGCTGATCACGGAGGAGGGCGTGCCCTGCCTCAATTCCCCGGAGGTGAAGGCGGCCCTTGCCTACCACCGCAAGTTCGTGGACTACATGCCCGGGGAGACGGAGTATGCCACAGTGAACACGCTCTTTACCGAGGGCATGGCCCACGCAACCATCGCGGGGCCGTGGTTTGTGCCCACGGTGCGCGCGGCAGGCATTGACCTGGGCATCGCCCCCATGCCCGTGGTGGACGAAACCAGCCTGCCCCTGGCCCCCTATTCCGGCATTCAGGGGCTGCATGTGCTGAAGGTGCAGGCCCAGCGCAAGCAGGAGAGCATTGTGAAGGTGCTGCGGGTGCTGATGCAGCCGGAGGTCAGCGCGGCGCTGGCGAAGGTCAGCGGCTGCGCCCCGGCGGTGGAAAGCTGCTACAACCTGCCGGAGGTGGCAGAGGACGCGCTCATCATGGCCATGAAGCAGACCGCCGAAACCGCCGTGCCCATGCCCAACATCCCGGAGATGGACGTGATGTGGACAGTGGCGGGCAACCTGCTGACGCAGGTGAACATGAGCGGCCAGGACGTGGACAGCGCCGCCGAAGCCGCGCAGAAGAAGGCCCTGGAGCTGATCGAGGCGATGAAATGAAAACGAAACGCACCTTCGCGGCCTATCTGGTGTCCGCGCCGTCGCTGACGCTGATCTTCCTGATCGTGGTGTTCCCCATCCTGTACACCGGGTACATCTCCTTCACCAACATGAACACCTACCACTGGTTCAGCTTCGACTGGATCGGGCTGCGCAACTACGCCCGGGCGCTGACGGTGTTCGACTCCGGGTTCCTGTCCGCGCTGTGGCTGACGGTGGTGTGGACGGCGGTGAACATGGCATTGCAGCTGGCCATCGCCTTCCTCATCGCCAATCTGCTGAACATCCGCCGTCTGCCGCTCCGCAACGTGTACAAGACCATCCTCATGTTCCCCTGGGCCATGCCGGGGTACGTGAGCATCCTCCTGTGGAAAACGGGCATGTTCAACGGGGAGTTCGGCCTGCTGACCCAGTGGATGGAGAAGCTCACCGGCATGACCGTTCGCTGGCTGCGCAGCGACGTAAGCGCGTTTTTCTGCTGCACGGCGGTGAACCTGTGGCTGGCGCTGCCCTTCATGATCATGATCATGGACGGGGGATTGAAGAGCATTGACCGCAGCTACTACGAGTCCGCCACGCTGGACGGCGCGGGGCCGGTGCGGCAGGCCGTTTCGATTACCCTGCCATGTTTGAAGCCCATCATCGGCCCGTCGGTGATGATCACCCTCTTCACCACCTTCAAGCAGTTCGACGTGATTTACCTCATGACCCAGCAGGTGGGCGCACAGACCGGCGCGCACATCCATACCATCATCACCTACGCCTACGAGAACGCCTTCATCACCAACAACTACGGCTATTCCTCCGCCATCTCCATCGTGATCTTCATCCTGCTGATCGTCTTCGCCCTGCTGACGGGGCGCAGGGTAAAGGAGGCTGGCGCATGACACGCAAGCGTATCCGGCGGGGCGTTTTCGCCGTGGCGGTCAACCTGTTCTTTATCGTGTGCTGCTTCATTGCGCTGCTGCCCATCCTCTACGCCCTGTCCGTGTCCCTGGACGCCAAGGGCAGCCTGCTGGCGGCGAATTTCTCCTTCATCCCCCGGGAATTCACCCTGCAGCATTATGTCCGCGTGTTCACGGAGGAGCCGGTGCTGCTCTGGCTGCGCAACACGCTGATGCTCACCGCCGCGACGGTGGCGATGGCCATGGCGGCAGCGGTGCCGGCGGCGTACATGTTCTCCCGCAAGCACTTTCCCGGGCGCAGGGCGGTGCTGCGGTGTCTGCTGCTCCTGTACTCCTTCCCGTCGATTCTGTCCATGTTCGCCATTTACAGGCTGATGAGCACCCTGGGCCTGGTGAACACCCACCTGGGGCTGATCATCATCTACGCGGGCACCATGTCGGTGTTTGCACTTCTGAACATGAAGGGCTACTTTGACGCCATCCCCGTGGAAATCGAGGAGGCCGGGCGCATGGACGGCTGCAATGACCGGCAAATCGTCACGAAGATCGTGCTGCCCCTGGCCCGGCCCACGCTGATTGTCACCGGGGTGATGATCGTCAACTTTGTGTGGAACGAATACATCTTCTCCATCAACTTCCTCACCGGCGCGGACAGGATGACCCTGGCCTCGGGCCTGTACTCCCTGCAGGCCACGGAAACCAGCGGCTCCTGGCCGATGTTCGCCGCAGCGTCCCTGACGGTGAGCTTCCCGGTGCTGGTGATCTTCTTCCTCTCGCAAAAGCACATGGTCTCCGGCCTGACCTCGGGCGGAGTGAAAGGATGACGCCCATGAACCGCCACGCCGTGCTTCACATCCCCATGTCCCAGCACGCCTTCGCCCTGGACGAAAGCCGGGTGGTGTTCCGCCTGCGCGCCGCCCGGGACGACCTGCAGCGCGTCACGCTGATCTACGGCGACCGCGCCTGCCGCCGCACCCCGGTGGATGTTTTCGAGGCGGAGATGCGCATTGTCCGCCGGGATCCCCTGTTCGACTGGTGGGAGGTGACGCTGGCGTCCCCCTTCACCCGGCTGTGCTACGCCTTCCACCTGACCGGCCGGGACGGAGAAACCCTCCTGTACTACGGCGATCAGTTTGCCACCGCTCTGACAGCGGAGCGCTCCGAGTACTTCCAGCTGCCCTTCAACCACCGGGCAGACAGGCTCCGCATTCCCGACTGGATGCAGGACGCGGTGGTGTACAACATTTTCCCGGACAGCTTCGCCACGGGAAAGGGGTTCATTTCCCGCCAGCCCACGGAGAAAAGCTGGCAGGGCGAGACCGTCCGGGGCCGCCTGGGCGGCACGCTGCGGGGTGTGACGGAGAATCTGCCTTACATCCGGGACCTGGGCTGCACCTGCGTGTACCTCAACCCCATCTTCGTGGCCGGGGAATATCACAAATACGACCTGATCGACTACTACCACATCGACCCCGCCCTGGGCACGGACGATGACTTCCGCACCCTGGTGGAGACAGCCCACAGCATGGGGCTGCGGGTAATCATCGACGGGGTGTTCAACCACTGCGGCTGGCGGTTCTTCGCCTTCCGGGACGCGGTGGAAAAGGGCCACGCCTCCGCCTACTGGGACTGGTTCTATCGCCTGGAGGCGCCCCTGTCCCTCCCCCGGAGTCCCCGGGACATCCCCGGCTACGAGTGCTTCGGCTACGAGCGGATGATGCCCAAGCTGGCCACGGACAACCCGGCGGTGCAGGATTATTTCTGCCGGGTGGGCGCATACTGGGTGCGGGAATACGGCATTGACGGCTGGCGGCTGGACGTGGCCAACGAGGTCAGCGACGGCTTCTGGCGGGCGTTCCGTCAGGCGGTGAAGGCCGTGAAGCCGGACTGCGCGCTCATCGGCGAGGTATGGGAGACCGCCGCCCACTGGCTGGACGGCAGCATGTTCGACAGCGCCATGAACTACGACCTGCGCCGCCACTGCCGGGGCTTTTTCGCCCGGGAGGACATGGACGCCCAGGCCTTCGACGGCCGGGTGACGGACATGCTCATGCGCTACCGCAGCCCCGTTGCCCATGCCCAGCTGAACCTGCTGGACAGCCACGACGTGAGCCGCTTCCTGTCCCTGTGCGGGGGCGATGTGCGCCGGATGAAGCTGGCGGTGCTGTTCCAGATGACCTTCGTGGGGATGCCCTGCGTGTTCTACGGGGACGAGCGGGGCATGAGGGGCGTCACGGAGGAGGAATACCGCAACCCCATGCCCTGGGCGGAGGACGGCGGGGAGCTGCTGCCCTTCTGCCGCCGGGCCATCGCCCTGCGCCGTGAACACCCCGCCCTGCGCCGGGGAACCTTCCGGACGGTGTTCGCCCAGAAGGGCGGCGGGGTGTACCACTACCTTCGCGAGACGGAGGGCAGCGCGGTGGGCGTGATGATGAACCGCTCGGAGGATACCGTGGCGGTTCATGCGCCGGGGGAAATCCTCTGGCAGGAAAACGCCGGGCGTGGTATACTGGGGGCATACGGATTCATCGTTTACCGCGCGTAAAGTACCGGGAGGGATCAGCATGCCGTCCACCATCCGCGACGTGGCGCAGCGGGCCGGGGTATCGCCCTCCACCGTCTCCAAGGCCCTGAACGACTCCGCCGCCGTGTCCGAGGCCACCAGGAAGCGGGTGCAGCAGGCTGCTGCGGCCCTCGGCTACCAGCCCAACGCCCGGGCCAGGAACTTCGCCACCCGGGCCAGCTACCAGATAGCCTTCCTGGCGGACTTCCCCTTCGACGCGGCCTTCGTCAACCCGCATCTGTTCGAGATCATGCGGGGCGTGCAGCACACCCTCGACAAAAAGGGCTACGCCATGGTGATGAAGCACATTGCCGCCCGGGATGCCGTGGCCTTCGTGGAGCAGACCTGGTCGCGGCACGGGGTGGACGGGTTTGTTATGCACATGTCGGTGATGACGCGGAAGCTCGCCGCCCTCATCAGCCGGGAGAATATTCCTCACATTGTCATCGGCAGGCCCAACTTCGACAACCGCCTGTGCTGGATCGACACGGACAACTGCCTCTCCGGCGAGCTGGCAGCCCGGCATCTGGCGGAGCAGGGGTACACGATTCTGGCCTTTGCCGGGGGAAGGGCGGACGACATGATCTCCTGGCGGCGCTTGCAGGGGGTGCGCCAGGCGCTGCAGGACATGGAGCTGGATCTTCCCCACGAGCGGGTGCTGCAGAGCCAGTCCACCCTGGCCGACGGCGCCCGGGCCATGAAAAAGCTCCTGCGCATGAAGCCCCGGCCCCAGGCGGTGATATGCGCCAACAACCCCATTGCCCTGGGGCTGATGCAGGCACTGCAGGCCAAAGGCGTGCGCGTGCCGGAGGACATGGCGCTGATCACCTTCGACTCCTACCCCTTCTCCCTGTTCACCGAGCCGCCCATGACCGTGGTGGACGTGAACATGTACGAGATGGGCCAGGAGGCCGGGCGGCTGGTGCTGCAGAAGCTGAAGCACCCCGCCACGCAGATCCAGACCTACATCACCACCCCCACCCTGGTCTGCCGGGGAACCACCGTGCGGAGGCAGGAATAGGGGAGATATTCAGTTTCATCAAAAGGCAGGCGTCAAAAGAAGCCGCTTCACACACAATATCGTTTCAGTTACCCGCCGTCGGCAGACTGTAATCGAAGGCTGACAACATGCGCGTCAGCCTTCGCGCGATTTTGCTCTGCAAAATCGCTTCCTTACGCGATCGAGCGGCCGGGAGCGCAGCGACCAGTGAGTGAGCGCAAAACTCAAAAAAGTGGCCAGCAGGCCACTTTTTTGACTCGCGTCAGCGGTTCATCCGCCGGTACTGGGAGGGGGTCACGCCAATATATTTCCCGAACACCCGGTTGAACTGCGAGAAGCTGGTAAACCCGCAGCTCAGCGCCGCCTCGGTGATGGGCATGTCCGTGTTGATGAGCAGGGACTGCACGTTGCGCAGCTTGGTCAGCTGAATGTAGTGGGTCAGGGTAAAGCCCGTCACCGCCCGGAACTGGTGGGACAGGTAGCAGCTGCTGATGTAGAACCGCTGGGACAGGCTCTCCAGGGACAGATCCTCCGCGTAGTGGGCGTGGATATAGGCGGCCACGGCGTAGATCTTCCGGGCAGCGGCGGTCAGCCCGGACTGGTTGACGTACTGGTTCTGATCCTGGTTGAGGTACAAAAGGGTCAGAAACTCCACGAACTTCATGTGGATGGTCAGGTTCCGCATGGGGTCAGTCCTGTCCGCCAGGAGGAAAATATCGTTGAGCCTGCGGTAGAGCTTGCGCCTCAGCTCCGGTTCGAAGCGGAAGATGGGCGTCTCCTGGTGAAAGACGCTCAGCAGCTGCCTGTATTCATCCGAAAGGCCCGGGATGCTCCGGGGCATGTTGAAGCGGACGATCAGCCGCCGGCAGGGATCGCCCTCCGGGTATTGGGTCATGTGCAGGACGTTTGGCGATATGCCCACGATGTCGAAGGTCTGCAGGGCGTAGGGCTTGCCCTCCAGGAAGTGGGTGGCCGCCGGGCACAGGCAGACGCACAGCTCATAGAAGGTGTGGAAGTGCTGGAACTGCATGTTGATTTCCGCCGAGCGCACGTCGTAATCAAAGAAGTAGAACAGCATGTCCCCTTCCTTGTTGACATGGATGGCGTACTGATCCTCATACAGGGCAGTGTTTTGAATCATCATGGCGGGCACCTCCCGGACAGCGGCGGATTGGCTCCCCCTCAGTGTACCACACGCCGGCGGCGGGCCGCAAGGGAAACATGTCGCATTTTGCGCGCCCTGCATTCGCCGCACAGGTGAAATTCAAGTAAATTCTGTGTTAAATGTCCGCCAGAACAGACAAGACAATTTTCGCAGTCTGACATGTAAAAAGCAAAATATGCGATGTTTGCTTCCGGAAAAAGGCAAATGATGCGTTGCATCCCGGCAGGAATCTGCTATGATTAAGGCAACGGATCCCTGAACACCTGAATAACCCATGGAGAACAGGAGGAAGAACATGCGTATCTTCACAAAGTGGATGTCTCTGGCCCTGGCGCTGATGCTGTGCCTGGGCGGCACCGCGGCGCTGGCGGAATCCGCCCCCGCCTTTACCGAGGCCCCCTTCCTGACCGAGCAGGGGATTTATGGCGACGTGACCGACCGTCTGCCCGTGGCGGGCGACGTGATGGTGGAGGACGCCGATTACCTGACCGTCGGCACCTATGGCGGCGAGCTGAAGCGCTCCGCCGGCGGCGGCAACTGGGACGCGGGCAAGATCATTGAGGAAGGTCTGTTCCGCTTCACCACCAGCGGCACGGTGGAGCCCAACGTGGCCAAGGGCTACACCGTCAGCGAGGACGCCACCGTCTACACCATCACCCTGCGCGAGGGCATGAAGTGGTCCGACGGCGAGCCCTTCACCGCCGAGGACTGCGTCTGGTTCTACAACGCCGTGTGCCTGAACAGCGTGGACGGCAAGGGCGTGCGCAACTGCCACAAGGATGCCAACGGCGATCCCGCCGTGGTGGAGAAGGTGGACGACGTGACCTTCACCGTCACCTTCGGCACCCCCAAGTATGACTTTATCGAGGCCCTGACCGTGGACCTGAAGTGGCACTACGCCCCCAAGCACATCTTTGAAGAGATGGTGCAGGACGTCATCGACGGCAAGACCGACGAGGCTCTGGCCATCGGTAAGGAGATCTGCGGCACCGAGTTCACCGACGTGGGCAAGATGGGCAAGGAAATGCTCTACTACTTCTGGAACTATCCGGGCATCCCCACCCTGAACCCCTTCGTCCTCTCCACCGAGGAGGGCAAGAACAGCATCAAGGGCGACTACTATGAGTACGTCCGCAACCCCTATTACTGGAAGGTGGATACCGCCGGCCAGCAGCTGCCCTACATGGACAAGATCATCTACACCACCGTCTCCAACGTGGATCAGCAGCTGATGCTCCTGCTGGACGGCACCGTTGATCTGCAGACCGTGGCCATGGAAAGCATCCCCACCATCCTGGAGTCCCAGACCGCCATCAACATCTATGAGTGGAGCGGCAGCGACTGGGGCAACGTGCCCACCCAGCTGCACCTGAACCTGAACGCGGATGACGCGCACCTGCGCGAGCTGTTCAACAACGCCGACTTCCGCCAGGGCCTGTCCATCTGCGTGGATCGCGAGGAGTTCGCAAGCCTGTACTCCGACGGCTGGCTCAAGGGCGGCCAGGCTGCACCTCAGCCCGGCACCATGGGCTACAGCGAGGCGTGGGCCTCCAAGTGGACCGAGTACGACGTGGAGAAGGCCAAGGGCCTGTTTGAATCCGCCGGCCTGGTCATGGGCAGCGACGGCTTCTACGACTTCGCCGACGGCACGGACTTCGTGCTGAACATCGTTTCCGTGGCGGACAACGGCGCAGCCGACACCTACAAGATCCTGGAGCCCTACTTCCGCGCGGCGGGCATCAAGTGCACCTTCAAGGATTCCGACCGCAGCAACATCGACAACGACCTGATGGCCAACGCGGTGGAAGCCATGCTCTACCCCGTCACCGGCATCGGCGACGTCTCCATCATCCTCAAGCCCAACTCCATGGTTCCCGGCTATGCCACCAACGTGGCCTGGTACGGCACCATGAACGAGTCCACCGCCACCGGCGACCTGCTCAAGCTCATCGAGCTGAAGAAGCAGGTGGACGTGACCTCCGATCCTGACGCGCGCAACGAGATCGCCCTGCAGATGCTCAAGCTCCACGAGGAGAACATGTGGACCCTGGGCTATGTGGAGGCCTCTCCCACCTACCATGCGGTGAACGCCCGGATCAAGAACTTCCTGGAGGACGGCGTGTGGTCCGATATCTACCGCGACATGGGCATCGCCCACGTGCAGTGCTGGTACATCGGGGAGTAACATCCCCGGGGCTTGGCAGTACAAAGATGAATAACGTGCTGTAAGGGTGCGAGAGGTGATTTCTCCCCTGGGGGAATTGCCTCTCGCATTTCTTCAGGCTCCGCCGCGTGAAAGGTGCGATGCGATATGCTGAAATACATTGGCAAGCGACTGCTTCTCTTCATCCCGACGCTGCTGATCATCTCCTTCGTGATTTTCTTCATCATCCAGCTGCCCCCGGGAGACTACGTGACCTCCTACGTGGCGGCCATGGCGGCCGAGGGCGAGGTGTTCACCGCCGAGGATATTGCCAGCCTGCGCCTGCAGTACGGTCTGGACGACCCCTGGTTTGTCCAGTACTTCAACTGGATGAAGAACATCCTCACCAAGGGCGACCTCGGCTACTCCTTTGAGTACGGGCGCTCGGTGTGGAGCGTCATCATGGACAGGCTGTATCTGACGCTGGCGGTGTCCTTCGTGATCCTGGTGTTCCAGTACGGCGTATCGCTGCCCATCGGTATTTACTGCGCCAATCACCAGTATTCCGCGGGGGACTATGTGCTGTCCTTTATCGGCTTCATCGGCACGGCAACGCCAAACTTCCTGCTCGCCATCATCATCATGTACTGGGTGTACGTCAGTACAGGCGAGGTGTACCTGGGGCTTTTCAGCACGGAAATGCTTCAAAATGGCATGCGCTGGGAGTACGTGCCGGAATTCCTGGGCCGGTGCCTGATCCCGCTGATCGTCATCGGCACGTCGGGCACCTGCGGCATCATCCGTACCGTCCGCGCCCAGATGCTGGATGAGCAGGCCCGCCAGTACACCCTCACCGCCCGGGCCAAGGGCTGCTCGGAGGCCACCATTACCTACAAATACTGCCTGCGTGCCGCGCTGAACCCGGTGGTGTCGGGCATGGCGGGCTCGCTGCGCACCATCTTCTCCGGCTCCACGGTGTCGGCCATCGTGATGAACCTGGCCATCCAGGGCCCGGTGCTGCTCACGGCTCTCAAGTCTCAGGACATGTATCTGGCGGGCACCATCGTGCTGATTCAGGCGGTGCTGGTGCTGGTGGGCACGCTGCTGTCCGACATTGCGCTGGCCTGGCTTGATCCGAGAATCCGCTTTGCAGAAAGGGGCTGATGAGATGGCGCTGTTCAAGAAAAAAACGGTTACGGATGAATCCTACTATCTGGCCTCCCAGTGGTCCCTGATGTGGCGCAAGCTCAAGAAGCACAAGCTGGCCCGCTTCAGCCTGGGGCTTCTGCTGATCCTGTACCTCAGCGCGTTGTTTGCCGATTTCATCGCGCCCTACGGCCTGGAGGAATTCTCCTCCCTGTACAAGAACACCGCCCCCACCCGGGTCTACTGGACGGATGAGGACGGGCACCTCAGCCGTCCCTATGTGTACAAGCTGCAGAAGATCAACGACAAAAAGACTTTCAAGGTCATTGTCAGTGAGGACACCAGCGAGAAATACTATATCAGCTTCTTCGTTCCGGGCATTGAGTACAAGCTCTTCGGGCTGATTCCCACCGACATGCACCTCTACGGCCTGGTGAACGAACAGGGCGAGGTGGATCGCAGCGCCCGCATCAACA
>JAXEEE010000051.1:0-15977 GCA_034104265.1 Eubacteriales bacterium
CGTGACGGATAGGGGGAGCCTCGCATGTTCCGCGTCGCGCCTCGCCCGTTGCGAGGCGTGACCCCCGCAAGCCCGGCGCGCCCGTTGCGCGCCGGGCCTCCGACCCTGCCTGATCCCCCCTGAATGAGAGTCCAGAGAGCCGAAGGCTCTTTGGCGAGGGTCTGGGGCGAGGAGCCCCAGCGTCTCCCTCACAGCCCCTCCAGCACGCCCTGCATTTCCTGGGGCTCGCCGCTTGCCAGCACACCCTGCACCATGTCCCGCGGCCCACCGGACTTCCCGCCGAAGCGTGCGTTCAGCGCCTGCGCCGCAGCACGGGCGTCCGCCTCAGGGGCGCACAGCGCAAAGCTCCAGCCCCCGTCCTTCTTCAGCAGCACAAGGCCGTAGCGGCCGCCCTCCGCCAGCAGGCTCGCCGCCTTGCGCAGCTGCGCGGGGGAAAGCATCTCCCCTTCCAGCACGCGAATGGGCTGCTGCCGCATGCCCTCCGCCCGGGATGCGAAAAGCTGCATCCCCAGCTGCTCGCAGCGGTAGCGCAGATCATCCCGCTCCCTGATGGTGCGCTGCACCGCAGCGGCCAGCTCACCCTGCTTGGCAGACAGCGCCTGGCTGACGGCACGGTTCTCGTCCAGCAGCTGATTCTCCATGGCCAGCGCCCGCATCCCGCACAGGATCGACAGCCGCACCCCGCCCTTGTACTTCTGCACGGAGAGAACCTTGATCTGCCCCACCATGCCCGTGGTGGGCACATGGGTGCCGCAGCAGGCGCAGGTGTCCACACCGTCAATGCTGACAATGCGCACATCCCCGTCAATGGCCTTCTTGCTGCGGTACTCCAGACGGGCCAGCTCCTCCTTCTCCGGAATCCACGCGTGCACCGGCTGATCCCGCCAGACGCACTCGTTGGCCAGCCGCTCCGCCTCCCGGGCCTGCTCCTCGGTCAGCGGGCCGTTGAAGTCGAGGGTCACCGCCTCCGTGCCGATGTGGAAGCCCACGTTGTGGTACCCGTACAGGCGGCAGATCAGCCCGGAAAGAATGTGCTCGCCGGTGTGCTGCTGCATCATGGACAGCCGCCGCTCCGCCTCCACATGGCCCTCCACCATGTCGCCTACGGTCAGGGGCGCGTCCACGCGGTGGAGAACGACGCCCTCCTTCTCATGGGCGTCCAGCACCCGGGCGCCCCCCAGCAGGCCGTGATCCGCTCCCTGGCCGCCGCCCTCGGGGAAGAAGGCCGTCCTGTCCAGCGTAACGTCCCACTTGTCCCCGGCGGGGTCGCAGGCAAGCACCCGGGCGGTGAAGTCCAGCATGTTCACATCCTGATCGAACAGACGGATCGTCATGGTCAAACCTCCGTGCAAGAAAAATCGTTTCGTGCATTGTAGCACATCCGAACCGGGAAAGCAAATCCGCGCATTGCGCCCCGCCGCCGGGTCTGCTATAATGAAAAGAAAAAAAGACCGCAGATCGTGCGGAAAGGAAGGATCGTTATGGAATACGCAGCCATCGCGCCGCTGGCGAGGAGCATCGCGGAGAATATCGGCCGGGTGATCGTGGGCAAGGAGCGGGAGATCGAGCTGACGCTGACCGCGCTGCTGGCCGGGGGCCACGTGCTGCTGGAGGACGTGCCCGGCACCGGCAAGACCACCCTGGCAAAGGCCCTGGCCCGCTCCGTGGACGGGGGCTTCAGCCGGGTGCAGTTCACCCCCGACCTGCTGCCGGCGGATATTACCGGTATGCGGGTGTACAACCAGAAGGAGGGCTCCTTCACCTTTATCAAGGGGCCGGCCTTCACCAACATCCTCCTGGCGGACGAAATCAACCGCGCCACGCCCCGCACCCAGTCCGCCCTGCTGGAGTGCATGGAGGAGCGGCAGATCACCGAGGGCGGCGTGACCTATCCCCTGCACAGCCCCTTCCTGGTCATCGCCACGCAAAACCCCGTGGAAACCCAGGGCACCTTCCCCCTGCCCGAGGCCCAGCTGGACCGCTTCCTGATCCGGCTGTCCCTGGGGTATCCCAGCCGGGCGGATGCCCTGGCCATGATGCGCCGCTTTGTGGACGGCAAGCCCCTCGAAACCCTCGCCCCCGTGGCGAAGGCGGAGGACGTGGCCCAGGCCGCCGCGCTGACGGGCACCTGCCGGGTCAGCGAGGACGTGATGGACTACATGGCCGCCCTGTGCGAGGCCGCCCGGGATCCGGAGCGGGTGCGGCTGGGGCCGTCCCCCCGCGCGCTGCTGGCGCTGATGCATGCCTGCCAGGCCCTGGCGGCTATCCGGGGCCGTGACTATGTGATCCCCGACGATGTGAAGGAGCTGGCTGTGCCGGTGCTGGCCCACCGGGTGCTGCTGCGGGGGATCAACTATCAGCAGGACAGCGGGGATTTCATCCGGGAGCTGCTGGGGCGGGTGGCCGTGCCCACCGAGGCGAGGGCATGAGCGCGTTTGTAATTCTGCTGGTGCTGGCGGCGCTGTGCGTGTTGTCCGGCGCGGTATTGCAGCGGGTGGGCCTGCGGGGCCTGACCTGCACACGGGCCTTCTCCCGGCAGGCGGTGTTTCAGGGGGAGGAGGCCGAGATGATCGAGGTGGTGCGCAACGACCGCCCCGTCGTCATCCCCTGGCTGCGGGTGGAGAGCCACATCTCCCCCTACCTGCGGCTGGGAAAACAGGACAACCTCCACGTCAGCGATGAAATGTACTACTGCAGCCTGTTCACCCTCATGCCTTATCAGCAGATCAGACGGCGGCACCGGGTGCGCTTCCTGCACAGGGGCTACTACGACCTGGGCAACGCGTCCCTCACGGCGGGGGACGTGCTGGGGCTGTACCAGTGCAGCCGGGAGCAGGCCATGTCCGTGCCGGTGACGGTGTACCCCCGCCTCCTTGGCGAGGACGAGGTACCCGAGCCTCTGGCCCGGCTCATCGGGGAGACGGCGGCGCGGCGGCAGCTGCTGACGGATCCCTTCCTGGTGCGGGGGATCCGGCCCTATCAGCCGGGGGATCCCGTGCGGGATATCCACTGGCCTGCCACCGCCCGCATGGGCGATACCCAGCTGCGGGTGCGGGACTACACCGCCCAGACCCGCCTGCTGGTGGTGTTCAACGCCCAGCGCACCGCCAACCAGTGGGGCGAGATCATCATGGACTACGAGGAAGGGGCCATTGAGGAGGAGATCTCCATGGCGGCCACGCTGTGCGTGATGGCCCTGCGCATGGGGCTCCCGGCAGGGTTCGCGGCGAACATGCCCATGGACCGGGGCACGGAGAGCGCGCTGTTCCTGCCCGTGACGGGCCGCGCCCGGGAGGAGGAGCTGCTGACGGCCTTCGCCCACCTGACGGTGAAGCGCACGCTGCGCTTTGTCACCTTCCTGGAGACGCTGACCAGCCTCACCGGCATGGACATGCTGATTCTCTCCTGCTACGACAGCGAGGAGGTGCAGCAGGCCATCGGCAAGCTGCGCCGGGCGGGCAACCAGGTGACGCTGCACCTGCTGGATGCGGGAAGGGGGAAGCCGCATGCTGCGTAACGGAGGGGATTTCCGGCGCAAGTGCCAGTTCCCGCTGCTGCTGGGGAGCGGCATGCTGCCGCTGCTCACCATGCTGCTGATCGGCTTCGCCCCGGAGAAGACCTGGCTGGCGGCGGTGTTTACGATCGCCTACGCCGTTATGGCGGAGGCATGCCTGCTCGTCCGGGGCAAGGCAAGGCTCTGGGCAGGGCTGGCGGGCTGCGCGGCGATCGCGGGGCTGGGCTGGTGGCTTTTGCCTGCGGGGGGCGCGTGGCTTGTGCCGGTATGCTGCATGGCGCTGCTGGGGCTGACCCTGCCCATGGGCGGCTGGCCCCGGGAGAAGGAACCCCATCCCGGCATCCATGTGGCGGGGTTGCTGCTCCACCTGGCGGCGCAGCTGATGGTGAACATCGCCCGCCGCACCGGGGACAACGCGGCCTTCATTGACGCCGCGCCCATGCTGATCGTGAGCTTCATCCTGTACGCGGCGCTGGCCATACTGTCCATCAACCGCTCCAGCATGGATCAGGCCGCCATGGGCCGGCAGAAGATTCCCGCGTCCATGCGACGGCTGAACACGCTGCTGACGGGCGGGCTGCTGGCGGTGACGCTGCTGATTTCCGCCATCCCCGCCATCAAGCGCTGGCTGGAGCAGGCCTGGGATGTCCTGATGGTGATGCTGCTGCGCTTCCTGAGCTGGCTGGCGCAGCTGCTGCCGCAATCCGCCCCCGCGGGCGACGGCGCGGCGGCCCCTGCGGACATGAGCGGCTTTGGCGACATGGCGGCGGAGCCCAGCCTGCTGGCGGTCATCCTGGAGAAGGTGGCGTTTGTGATCGCGGGCATCGCGGCGGCAGTGGCGGCGGTGTTTGCGCTGCGGTTCCTGTACCGGCAGCTGAAGAAGCTGGCCCGGCGGGTGATGGACATGATGCGCCGCTACGCCGCTGCCGCCACGGAGGACTACGACGATGAAATCACCGACACCCGGGAGGATGGCGAGCGTGGGCGGAACATGCCCCTGCAGGCCCTGCGCCGCCGCCTGGCCCTGGGGGACGACAGGAGCCTGCCTCCGGCGGAGCGTATCCGCCGCCGCTATGCCCGCCTGCGCCTGAAGCACGCGGACTGGCAGGACAGCCGCACCGCCCGGGAGACGCTGCCTGATGACGCGGCGCGGCTGTACGAGCGGGCCCGCTACAGCGAGCATCCCGTCACCGGGGAGGATGCGGAGGACTTCGCCCGCCGCACCCGTTCGGTGTGAGCGCGGACCCGCGGACAACGGAAACGCCGGAGAACCGATGGAAAGGCTCTCCGGCGCTTTTGTATGGATTGGCGTCCGTGCCGGTCAGCCCATGCGGACGGGCCTTGCGGCAGAGCGGACAGGCTCCGCCCTACATGGTGAGCAGCAGCACCAGCGGAATGGTGACAATACACAGCAGCATGGTGACGGACACACCGGCAACCGCCAGCTGAACATCATCATGATATTTTTCCGCCAGCAGCTGTGCCACGGAGGCGGAGGGCATGGACATGGCCATCACCGTGATGCCGGTGAGCGCGGGATCCATGCTGCATGCGCGCATAAGCGCAAAGGCAGCAAGGGGCATCAGCAGCAGCTTGATGCCTGCGGCGGCCCACAGGCGCGCCTGGCGCAGCAGCGGCCTGGACACCTGCTCCAGCCTCGCGCCCAGCAGCAGCATGGACAGGGGCGTGGTGAGGGAGCCCAGCTGCGTTACCGTGCTGAGCAGCGGCGCAGGCAGGGATACGCGAAGCAGGAACAGCAGCGTACCGATGACGGCCGACAGAAAGCCGGGATTGATCAGATTGCGCAGCGAGGCGACGCTGACGCCGCTGAACAGGAAGACGCCGATCGTCCAGGTGACCAGGTTGAAGCCCACCAGAAACGCGGCAAGATACAGGGTGCCTGCATCGCCATAAACCGCCTGGATGATGGGCATCCCAACAAAGCCCGCGTTGGGCAGCACCGCCAGGACGGTAAAGACAGGCTCCGATACGGCGTGGGCCGCATGCCTGCTCAAGGCCCGGATCACCAGGCACATCACCGCCAGCACCGCCACGGTTACCAGCATGACCAGCAGAAAGCTGCTTACGCTTTCTTCGGCGCAGCTCTTCTGGGTGGTCATCAGAATCATGCATGGCCATGCCACCTGCAGCAGCAGCGTATTCACACCCTTGATGACCGAATCGGTCATGACGGATCTGCGGCGCAGAAAACAGCCGATGGCGGTGATGGTGAACAGCATGATAATCTGCCCAACCACCGCTGTGACATTTGTCATATGCACAACCTCTTTCGGGGTGAAAGTCTGTTATTTCCCGCATGTCACAGGCAAAAAGTGTAAGAAAAGGGCTCCGCAGCAGCCCGTAAGTTGCTACGGAGCCCTCGGTTCAGTCAACCATGGCAGGGCACGGGGCATCTGCAGCGTCAGTTGGCAGCATAGCGCTGATACATGGCGTTATAGATGTTCATGTATTCTTCCAGGCCCATGCCCTCCAGGGTGGCGACATACTGATCCCAGGTGTCCAGGGAAATGGAGCCGCTGATGAAGCCGGCGATGCTCTCGTTCAGGTAGGCCTGCATGTCGGTCCACAGGTAATCCATTTCCTCCGCTTCCTCCGCCGTGGGGGAGAAGGCTTCCCAGATGACCTCGGGCAGATACTGGCGGTAATCGTCCATGAGCTCCGTGGCGGTCCAGTAGGTTTCCGCACCCTGGTAGGTATCGTCGGTCCAGGCACCGCAGCCGCTCTGGAAGCCCATGTACTGCACGCGCTTCTGCGTCAGGGTCAGGCCGTTGGGGTCGTGAATCATCTCGTCCTTCCACTGGGGCTTGCCGTTCTCGTCAAACTCGAAGGTAACGCCCTCGATGCCCATGTTGTACATCAGCAGGCCTTCCTCGCTGTAGAAGAAGTCCGCCCACTTGACCAGCTCATCCACGTAGGGGCATTCCGCCGACACGACGAAGGCGCCCGGGCTGGCGATGGTCTGGGAACGGCGGGTGTAGAGCTTCTCGCCGTAGTAGTTCTCCATGACGGGAATGCAGCGGAAGATGTCCTGATACACCGAGCCGGTGTTGGTCACAAAGTCGGAGTGAACGCCCACCAGGCCGGCGCTGGTCTTGGCCACGATTTGCTTGGAGGAGGTGTTCTGGAAGGTTTCCACGTCGATCAGGCCGTCGGCATACCAGCGGTGGGCCACAGTCAGCAGATCCCTGAACCTGTCGGAGGTGGGAATGAAGCGCAGGGTGTTCTGTTCCTCGTCCCAATCCACATACCGGTGGGCCGTGCCGCGGTTGCCCAGGCCGAAGAAGGTGTACAGGCTGGGAAGGAAGTGATAGTCGTTGTAGCGGATGATGTAGGGGATTTCGTCGCCGGGGTCGCCGTTGCCGTTGCAGTCATTGTCGCGGAAGGCGTACAGCATGGCCTCAAACTCGGCGAAGCTGGTGGGCATGTCCAGGCCGACAACCTGCAGCCAGTCGGGGTTGACGAAGATCTTGTTGGTCAGCATGTTGTCGCCCAGCTTCAGCTGCGGCATGCTGTAGATCCTGCCGTCCGCCATGACCAGGCCGCTCTTGAGGTCGGGATACTTTTCCACCACGGCCTGCAGGTTGTAGGCGTACTTCTCATAGGCTTCCGTCAGATCCGCAAACAGGCCCTGGGAGCCGTACTTCACCAGGTCGTTGTTGGAGAAGCCGCAGGCATAGATGATGTCCGGCAGCTGACCGGAGGCCAGCATCACGTTGAGCACCTCGGCCTGATTGTCGGTGGGCACATCGGTCCAGTCGATGCAAATGCCCGTCATTTCCTCCAGCACCTTCCAGGCAATCATCTCGTTGCCGATGCCGCCCTGGGGCGACTGCAGGCAATAGCCGGTCAGGTGGATCGGTTCATCCACCAGGGGCATGGTGGAGGGTTCGGCTGTGATCTCAGCCAGGGCGCTGCAGGTCATGCACAGTACGAGCAGCAGGGCGGTAAGGGTTGACAGCATCCGTTTCATGGGGTCAGGTCTCCTTTCTCTCTCTCAACATCATACAGGCAATGGCCTGCAAGGTACAGGGGGGGCCGCCGGGGTCAGCCCTTCACCGCGCCGACCATGACGCCCTTGGTGAAGTAGCGCTGGAAGAAGGGATACATCAGAATCATGGGAATGCTGGAGATCACAATGATGGCATAGCGGATGCCCTCGGCCAGGGCCAGGCGGTCGTTGCTGGTCATGGTTGCGCCGTCCGACATCATCTCGTTGACCTCGTTGGCCACCAGCACCTTGCGCAGGACAACCTGCAGCGGCTGCATCTCG
This sequence comes from Eubacteriales bacterium, assembly GCA_034104265.1. Classification (GTDB taxonomy): domain Bacteria; phylum Bacillota; class Clostridia; order Christensenellales; family Aristaeellaceae; genus UBA11524. The sequence continues at coordinate 7,806 of JAXEEE010000051.1, forward strand.
GGCTTGGTCAGATACAGTATGGCATTGAAGTATTCATTCCAGTGGCCGACGCAGTAGTACATGAACATGACGGCGATGATCGCCTTGCTCAGCGGGAGGACAATGGACAGGAAGATGCGCGCCTGGGACGCCCCCTCCACATAGGCGGCTTCCTTCAGCTCTGTGGGGATGGCGTTTTCAAAGGAGTTGCGCATGATCATGAAGTTCGTCACGCTCACCGCGTTGGGGAGGATCAGCGCCCACATGGTGTTGAGCATGTGCAGATCCTTCACGATCATGTACGTGGGGATCAGGCCGCCGCTGAACATCATGGTGAACATGATCATCCTGGAGAAAAAGCTGCGGCCGAAGAGGTTCTTCTCCGACAGGGCGTAGGCGCCCGTGGTGGTCAGCAGCAGGTTGACCAGGGTGCCCAGGGACGTGTAGAGGACGGAGTTGAGCAGGCCGGTGTTCAGGGTGCCCTCCTGGAACACCTTCTGGTAGCTCATCAGCGTGGGGCGGACGGGCAGCAGCACCACCTCGCCTGCCAGCACGGCGGCGGGCGAGCTGATGGAGCAGCTGATGACATAGATCAGCGGGTAGAGGGTGACGATCAGGATGAACGTCAGCAGCACGGCGACGCATGCATCCACGACCCTGTCGCCCCTGCTCTGGATTCTTCTGGATTTCGCCGGCCGGGCCGGGCGCAACATGATGGTTCTGTTCATCTGCTTCACCTCACCATAGGCTCGTATCGCTGACCCTGCGGGAAATAGCGTTGACACAGATGACCAGCGCCGTATTGATCACGGAATTGAACAGATTCACAGCGGTGGAATAGCTGTACTGCCCCTTGAGAATACCCTGCTGATAGACATAGGTGGTAATCACATCGGAGGTGGCCTTGTTCAGGTCGTTCTGCATCAGCAGCACCTTTTCATAGCCGATGTTCATGACCTTGCCGGCGTTGAGGATCAGCATGGTGATCATCGTCGGGGCGATGCAGGGCAGCGTCACATGCCAGATGCGGCGGAGCCGTCCGGCGCCGTCCACCTCGGCAGCCTCGTAGAGCTGCACGTCCACGGCGGCCAGGGCTGCCATGTAGATCACGGCGTTCCATCCGGTTTCCTGCCAGATCGAGGAGAGGATGTACAGCGGGCGGAACCATTCCGCCTGCGTCATGAAATTGATGGAGGTTTCGATCAGCCCGGCCTTTTTGAGCAGGATGTTGATCAGGCCATAGTTGATGTTCGTCAGCGACGCCACCAGCCCGACCACTACCACCAGCGACAGGAAGTGGGGCGCATAGGTAATGGTCTGTATGATGCGCTTGACCTTGCTGCTGCGCACCTCATTGAGCAGCAGGGCCAGCAGCACCGGCATGGGGAAGGAGAACAGCAGCGTGCCGAAGCTCAGCACCACCGTGTTGACAATCTGCCGCTCGGCATAGTAGCTGGTGAAGAACCGTGTGAAATGCTTCAGCCCCACCCATTTGCTGCCCCAGTAGCCCAGCTTGGGCGAAAAATCCCGGAAGGCAATCTGGATGCCCACCATGGGCAGGTAGCGGAAAATGACAAAATACAGGATGGTCGGCAGCAGGAACAGATAGAGCTGCCAGTACCGCTGAAGGCTGCGCTGCATTCGGGCGCGTCCCTTCGCCTGGGACGCCGCATAGGTTTTTCTGATCATGCATGCCACCTGCCGCTTGATATTTGCCCCATGGTCGCGGCGCTTTCCACAGGCGAGGGGCATCTTTCCGCCTGGGCAGCGTGCTTACACGTCGATGCCGTACAGCCGGGCGGCGTTGCGGTACAGCAGCTGCTCGCCGATCTCGCGGGCCTGGTCCTCGCTCAGCAGGCCTGCGTCAACCTTGCGGTTCAGGACGCTGGCCAGCGCCATTTTCGCCACCCTGGCGGACATCCAGGCCATTTCGGCGTGGTTATGCTGGCCGGTGCCGAACATGATCTTGGTGGAGGGGGCCATGCCCAGCACCTCGTCGATGATCTGCTCCATGTTCAGGCTCAGCCAGGGCAGGCTCCAGCCCAGATCCATCCATACGTTGGGATAGCAGTGGGTGATCCACGCGGCATGGCGGAAATCCGGCGGGTTCCCGTGCAGGAACACGATGATGCCCCGATAGTAGCGGTGATCCCGCATCAGCGGGGCGATCGCGAAGGGATCGGTGTTGGTCTGCAGGTCGTTGGGGTTGCCGGTGCAGCCGGTGTGGACATGCACGGAGAAGCCCAGCTCCTGCGTCATGATCAGCACATGCTCAAAGATCGCCAGGTACACATCCTCAAAGGCCAGCCGGTCGCCGGCCTGCGCCCGGGCATAGCAGGCGGAGGCCTCCGCATCCTCAATCACGCGGATGGGCTGGCTGCGAAGCTCCAGCACATGCGACTTCAGGCCGATGAAGCCCTCCGCCAGGCGTTCCCGCACGCCCTTGTCAAAGGCCGCCTTCATTTCCTCAAAGCTGCTGCACTCCTTCAGCAGCCTGCGGACGAAGGGATCCATCTGGAACAGTCGGTAAATCCGGGTGGGGAAGCATGCCAGCGCAGGATCGCCGAAGGGCGCGCCGTCATCCACCATCTCGCCGATGATCTTCCCGTCCTCATACAGGGCCCTGGCATAGCCGTAGCCGTCCTGAGCGGTCAGCCTGTTGCGCTCCGCCACCACGGCCTCAGCGGTGGACGCACAGCCAAAACGCTGGGCCAGCAGATGGATGCATACCTTCACTACCGGCATGTTCATGACATGCAGCGCATACTCCGGCGTGCAGTTCGGCACCTCTGCGGACATGCCCAGGGGCTTGTCCTCGTCATTGACAGGGCCCCAGCCGTGCATAAAGGCGATGCCCAGGTCCAGGGGGGTAATGGTCCGGTTCGATACATCAATGCGGTGGGTGTGATTGTCAAAGAAGGGAACGTTTGAGAAGTCCAGCATGGGTCAGATCCTCCTTCTGTGTTTTCTGCTGATGCCTTCCGTGCGCGGGATATGGCGCTGCCCTTGCACCGCAGCGCGTTTGCCGCTCTCCCCGGGGCTGATGGTACAGCCATGCACAAATAGGCAAAATGGCCAATATTCAACCGATTTCTACTGTCTTTTGGATGATGATATTATAACCTTGCAAATTGTATTAGTCGATGTTATAATACTAATGCCACCAATAAGAAACGTTAATAATAAAATAATATCGGTGCACTGAACCGCACACAGGGAGGCAGGAAGCATGGACTTTGCCCAGCTGCAGCTGTTTGTATCCATCGTTCAGCTGAAAACCATATCCCGCGCAGCCGAGAGCATGAACATCACCCAATCCGCCGCGAGCCAGTCCCTGGCCAGGATGGAGAGCGAGCTGGGCTGCCGTCTGTTTGTCCGGCGCAAGCGCGGCCTGGAGCTGTGCCCCGAGGGCAGCATCTTCTACGGCCATGCGCTGAAGCTGCTGCACGAGATGGAAATCGCCCAGCAGCAGCTGAACGCCAATCACCAGCAGATCAGCGGTATGCTGCACCTGCGGGTCTACGCGGCTTCGGCCCTCATGCCGCAGCTGATCTACAACTTCCACCAGGCATATCCCAACGTGCAGATCAGCATGAAGCAGCAGATGTCCGCCGACGACTTCGACCTGTGCATCACCACCGACGATATGGGCCCGGTGCCCCACAGCGCTCGCCGCCTCTATGACGAGGAGATTATGCTGGCCGTCCCTGCGGATCATCCCCGCTTCAGCCTTCAGTCCACGGTGGAGCTTGCGGACATTGCGGATGAAAACTTCATCATGACCCGCTCCGGCAGCGCGCTGCGCATTCTGGCCAACCGGCTGTTCCGCCAGGCCGGCATGGAGCCGCGCATCATCTTCGAGGGCGACAATCCCTCCATCGTCCGCGACCTCATTACCATGGGCCTGGGGGTGGCGCTGTTCCCGCGCATATCATGGCAGCGCATCATTGACGACAGCATCCACCTGGTGCACCTGTCCGCGCCGCCCTGCCGGCGGAGCCTCTACATTTACGCCCCGGCCAATCGCATCATTACCAGCACCATCCGCACCTTTCTGGATTACGCCACCCAATACTTCAGCGAAATTGAGATGCAGACGATGAAAAATCGCTGACGGCAGCCCACTGAAACCAGCGCATACCCCGCCCGCAGGCTTGTGCGGGCATACGAAAGCGGAGGCGTCCATCAGAACGTCTCCGCTGTTGCTGAATATCTGCCCGCCCGGGCATGGCGGACCGTCCGGCACTGTCAGCCCTGCTGCGCCCGGAGGATTTCTTCCTCCAGCCGGGCGGCTTCCTCCCTCGTCAGCTCCGCGAAGGGCGACTGCAGCAGCTGTCCCATGGTATGCATTTGCTGCTGGAAGGCAATGCCCCGGATCGCCCGGGGGAAGACCCTCTCCACCGCGGCGCGGGTGCCCGGCTGGGCCAGCAGCGCCCGCCAGGGGGTGTCCAGGCCGGGGGCGGGAGCGGGGGGCGCGGTCAGCGTCCAGGCGTAGTCCCCGGCGGTGAGCAGCGCTTCCTCCCCCGTGAAGGGCAGGGTCAGGCGCATCACGCAGCCAAAGGGCACCTGCACCGACAGGGCAACCTCCTCCCCGTGCCACTGCCAGCGGACGCGGCACAGGCCGTGGCCCGTGTTCAGGCGCGTTTCTGCCCAGGGCAGGCGGCGGTCAGGCTCGGGGGCGCAGCGGATGCACCGGAACCCCGGGGCCTCCTCCACGGGGGAAAGTCCGCCGATCACCCGGTACATCCACGCCGCCACGGAGCCGTAGGCGTAATGGTTGAAGGAGTTCATGCCGTCCCGGTTCATGCTGCCGTCCGGCTCGATGGAGTTCCACCGCTCCCAGATGGTGGTAGCCCCCAGGTTCACCTCGTACAGCCAGGAGGGGTATTCCTCCCGCAAGAGCAGCGCGTAGGCCAGGTCCGTCCGCCCGCCCATGGTCAGCGCGGGCAGCAGCCACGGCGTGCCCACAAAGCCCGTCTCCAGGCTCATGCCCGCCTCGGTCAGCAGCCGGCGGAGGGTGTCGTCCACCCGATGCTCTGCGCCCTCCGGGATCAGCCCCAGATACCGCGTCAGCACGCAGGCGGTCTGCGTTTCCACGGCGATGCGCCCGACAGGGGTGAAGTATTCCGCCAGGAACGCCCGGCGGATCCGCCCGGCAAGAGCCTCCATCCGCGCGGCGTTGGCCGTGTCCCCCACGATCCTGGCGGCCTTGGCGGTGATGGCGGCGGAGTAGTAGTAGTACCCCGTGGCGATCAGCCCGCGATCCGTGCCGCCGTGGACGCTCCGTCCGTCCAGGGCCAGCCAGTCGCCCAATTGCGGGCTGGCCGTCCATAGGTCACCGGTGTGGTCAGCCTCGGTTTGCGCGCGAATCCAGTCCACCCAGTCCAGCATCCCCGGCAGGGACAGCCGCAGAATCTCCGCGTCCCCGCTGTGCAGATAGGCCGTCCAGGGCACTACCGTCACCGCGTCGCCCCAGGCCGCCACGCCCCCCAGGCGATAATTGGTCATGGGGGATACGCAGGGCACGCTGCCGCCAAGCGACTGCTGATCCGCCAGCAGGTCGCGCATGTACTTGCTCAGGAAGGCCGTGCAGTCCATGTTGAATAAGGCCGTGTCGCTGAACACCTGGATGTCCCCCGTCCAGCCCATGCGCTCATCCCGCTGGGGGCAGTCGGTGGGCACGTCCAGGAAGTTGCCCTTCTGGCTCCAGACCACGTTGTCGAACAGCCGGTTGATTTTCTCATTCGCGGTTTCGATGCGGCCCATGGGGCGCATGTCGGAATAGATCACGCAGCCGGTGAGCTGATCCTCCGCCAGTTCGTACCCTTCCGCCGACACATACCGGAAGCCGAAGTAGGTGAAGTGGGGCCTTACCACCCGCCGCTGTCCGTCAGCAATGTAGGTGAAGGTGCATGCCGCCTTGCGCAGGTTCTCCCGGTAGAGCGTCCCGTCCCGGAGCATCTCGGCGAAGCGCAGGGTGATCACCGTCCCGGCGGGCGCGTCGCACACAACGGACACCCACCCCGCCATGTTCTGCCCCAGGTCGAAGATCTGCTCCTCCCCCGGGACGCGCACAGCTTTGCGCTCCTCCTGCACCCGCAGGCAGGGGCTCAGGCGAGGGGTCAGCTGTGCGGTGGTCAGCGGCGAGGGAACGGCGTGCCGCGTTTCCCCCTGCCCGATCAGCCGCGCGTCGAAGGTCTCCCCGTCGTAGATGCCGTCGAATGTCACGGGGCCGGGGGTCACCAGCCACGTTTCGTCCGTGCCGATGATTTCCTCCGTGCCGTCCTCGTAGACAAGATGCAGCTCCGCGATGAGCGCGTAGTCCTCCCCGTAGCGGGGCGCGGACTGCTTCAGCCCGTAGCGGCCCTTGTACCAGCCGTCCCCCAGCAGGAAGGCAAGCGTGTTCTCCCCTGTGCGCGGGGTAAGCTCAAGGGTCTGGTACTGCAGGTAGCTGTCGTAGGCGTGGAAGCCGGGCATCAGCACCTCGTCGCCCAGCTTCTCCCCGTTCAGGTACGCCTCGTATTCCCCCAGCCCCAGGCAGTACAGCCGGGCCTGCTTCATGGGCCTGTCCGCCCGGAAAACGTGGTGGAACACCGGATGCATTTCCGGCCCGAAGGGCGAGGCGATCATCCGCCCGGCCCAGGCCTCCCCGGGAGCCTTCGCCGTCTCAAACCATGTCCAGTCGCTCCAGGCCGCGTCCCCGGCGTCGTCCAGCACATACACCCGCCAGAAGTAACGGGTGCGGGGGGCCGGGGTCATGGGCAGGGGCCAGCCCAGGTTGTCCGGGCCGGAGAGAATCCGCCCGGTGGCAGGATCGTGGGGCGTGTCAAGAAGCTCCGTGTCGAAGAGGACGGCGGCTTCCTCCGGCGCGGAGGATACCTGAAGGCGCGTTTTTGCCGGGAACCGCCCCCGGGCCTCCGCCGCCGTCCAGGACAAAAGCGGACGGGACAGCTCGAAGCCCATCGGGCAGGTCAGGTGGTTGGTCTGAAGGTTGGTGATTCTCACGGCTGCCTGTCCCCCATCCTGGCCCCGTGGCGCTGATGGAACAGCGCCAGCTTGGCGTACATGTCCTCCAGGATCAGGCGGCTGTCGATCCGGCGGTAGACGCGGATGGGCCGATTGCGCGGATCGTGCCGGTAGAAGCCCTCGGGGGTCATGCGGGGCGCGCCCACCCAGTCGAACTCAAAGCGGTGCTCGTAGAGGATCAGTCCCACGGCGGGGCTGTCCCCCAGCACCCAGGTTTCGCCGGTGCGGAAGGCGTTGTTCACTGCGGCAGGCTCGGCGGAATGCTCGTCCAGCTGGTCGCACAGGTACGCGCCGATGTCCCCGCAGGGGCGGACGCGGTATTCCAGCTCCGCCAGGGACACACTCATCATCTCGTACACGTTCTTGGGTACCTGCCACACCTGCGCCTGGGAGCCGAAGACCACATTGGCGGCGTTCACGTCGTTGAGCATATTGAACTCGTCGCCCCCGTCGGGATAAGGCGCGCCGCCGATCCAGATGACCGTCAGGCGGTTGGCGATGCGGGGCTCCATGAGCAGGGCGGAGGCCATGTCCGTCAGCGGGCCCAGGAAGGTTACGTACAGCGGGCGGGGATCGTCCTTCATGGCCTCGCGGATGATCAGCCGCGCGCCCTCGGAGTCAATGGGCTCCTTGGCGGAGGGCAGGGCGTGGGGCGCGCCGTGGTACAGCATGCCCTCCTTGGGGAAGCCCATCTTGTCGAAGATGGTCTCCAGCTCGGCATAGCTGCGCTGCATGCCGTCGGCGTGGCGGGTGCCGTAATGGGCGGCGATGAAGCCCACGTTGTCCAGCTTGGGGGAGAGCATGGTCTGCACGACGCAGAACTGGTCGTCAGCCTCGTTCTTGGCGTCGGTGTCGGTGATGACGCGCACCTGCTTCTGCGGAGGGACATGGAAACGGTAATCCTGATAGATCATGGCGGTCACGCTCCTGAGAGTATTCTGTCTGACCATGTTCGACACGGGAGAAGCAATCCCTGCCAAATAAAATAAGCTCCCGGTCGCGTCGGCGAAGCCGCGCGCCCGGGGGAGGCCCGGAGGGGGCGTAGCCCCCTCTGCCCGGGGGAGGTGCTGGAGGGGGCCGCAGCCCCCTCTGCCCGGGGGAGGTGTCGGAGGGGGCGCAGCCCCCTCTGACGGGGGAGATGCGTCGAAGGGGGGCCAAGCCCCCCAT
>JAXEEE010000052.1:0-38467 GCA_034104265.1 Eubacteriales bacterium
TTCATGAACCAGTTCTATACCCCGGGGCAGGCCTACCGCTGCCGTAACAGCGCAAGGCATTTTTATCTGCGTCATTTTGGTAAATGCGGGCTGTGTGCTGCGGATGCGCGGCTGGCTTCGTTCCGCAAGGCGCAAACCGCAAAAGCAGCCGCGGCCAAGCCTGCCGCAGCCTCCGTCGGGACGTCGTCCGGGCATGCTTACACGACTCCGCCCACGCCGCCGCGTCCGACGGCTGCGCCGCAATCTCCGCCAAAGCCCCCCACGCCGCCATCAGCGGCTCCTGCGCAGCAGAAGAAGTCCGGCAGCCCGGCTGAGGATAATGCCAACTTCGGCTGCGGACTTCTTGTTCTGGGTTTCATTGTCGGCATCATCCTGCTGATGTCACGCGGCGGCTAAGCACCCAGCCAGCGGCACGGCGCCGACTGCTGCGCCAAAGAGCAAATGTCTGTCGGAAAACAAAGGAGATAGGTATGAAAACCTGTATTTATTGCGGAAGAACCTTTTCGGAGGACGTCCGGGTATGCCCCGCCTGCGGGCTGAATCTGGAGCAGGCCCCGGAGAACGTCATGGGGCCGATCGAGATTGAGGTGGAGCCGGAGGAATGGATTCCGCCGCATCAGCAGACGCAGGCAACGGGAACAACGCCGACCTGGCAGGAGCAGGAAGCCCCCCGGCCGCCTCAGGAGCAGCCGGAGCCCCAAAAGCAGCCGGAGCCGCCCCTGGAGGAGCGCGCCGAACCGGAGCAGGAAGCGGCGCAGACGCTGTCGCCGGAGCTGATGCGGATGTTCCGGGGCAACCAATTCATGTACATCTTCCGGATGCTGCTTCTGATCGTTCTGGCCCTCTGCCTCCTGCTGAACAACTGGATGTACAACGGGCATCGCACCAAGGATTTCATCAGCATGTCGCTGTTTACGGTGGCTCCGGGCCTGCTTGTCGGGTTCTGGGGACTCTGGCGCAGCATTGCGCGGCTGCGGAAATCGCCCTCGGAGCTGGCGGCGCAGGTCAGCGCGTCTCCCCATGGCGCGTTCAGCCTGTTCTCCGCCCATGAGCGCATCGTCCTCAAGGCGCCGGTTCTTGGCATCCTGCTCGGCGCCGGAGCGCTGTATGCCGCGTTCCTGATTCTTCAGAACACTCCCCTGGCGTATATTGCCCACAATCTGAGCATGCTGGGCCGGATCGGCGGCAGGAACCTGTGGGATGCGCTGGACGAGGCTGGCGCGGGCATTGCGTGCAGCGCGATGCTGCTTTTCTGCCTCAGCTATCCGATCCGCACCTTCCGTCTGTTGATGCTCAGAGGCAAGGTCAACAAAGCCCCGTAAAGGAGGGTCGCTATGGATTTAACGCAGGCATGTCCCCGGAATGAAGCCTGGGAAGCCATCGGGAATCCCACCGTCGCGGCCTTCGGCATCACGCTGCAGGGTGCGTCGCACAAGCAACGAACACCGCCCGCACCCTGTCAGGATTATCATGCCATGCACTGGATGGAGGACGAGGGCATTTTCCTTGCCGCCATTGCCGACGGCGTGGGCAGCTGCAAGCTCTCCCACTGGGGCGCGTATACGGCGGTGAACGCTGCGCTGGACAGCGTTCGGGAAGCCATCGGCGATCTGGCGGGCGGCAAGCGCCTTCGCCTGGACGCCGAAGGCGGGGAATTCCGGCTGCGGATGAAGGAAATCATGGTCAGCGCCTTCCGGGCGGCGCAGGAGGCGGTGGAGCGTCAGGCGGATGAAGCAGAGCCGCCGCAGCTGGTGTTTGCCATGCAGTCCACCCTGACCCTGGCCATTTACGACGGGCAATGCCTTTACCATGGGCATGCGGGGGATGATGGCATTGTTGCCCAGCTGCCCGACGGCACCGTGGAAATGGCGACCCGCCGGATGAAGGGCGAGGAAGCCAGCAGCGTCTATCCGCTGCAAAGCGGTGAAAAGACCTGGAGCTTCGGGCTGGTGCCGGAGGTGTCCGGTTTCGTCATGGCCACCGACGGCGTGCTGGATGCCTTTGTGCAGAGCCACCCCGATTACTACGGCATCAACTACTGCAACGGCATCTGCTACGCCTTCATGGAGGACGCCATGCAGCAGCTGGCCCGCCCGGACGGTGACGCTGCCGGGGCGGTCATGGAGCAGTATTTGACCTTCATGCAGTCGGAGGCATACACCCAGCGGGTCACCGACGACCTGACGCTGGTGGCGGCGGTTTCCCCGGCGCTGATGGCGAAATCCAAACAGCCGGAATTCAATCTGGAAATCTGGAACACCATCGCGCAGGAGAGCATGAACGCCAAGCGGCGGGCGCTGAATCACCGGGCGGCGCAGGAGGCCGAACCAATGGCGCATATGCCAATCCCTCCGACAGAGCCGGAGGCTGCGCTTCCTCAGGAGGAGCCTGCCGGCCCCGGGGAGGAAGCCCCTTTTTTTCCGCAGCCCCCAAGGATGAGGGGGCGAAGAAAAAGATCATCCGACAAAGAATCGCCATGGCGTTTCTGGCCCTGGTGATGGTCGCGCTGCTGGGGCTGCTGCTGAGCTGTCACTTTCTGTTCCGGCGGCAGCAGGCGGCATACCATGGCCACCCCCTGCAAGACAGCGCGATTTCCCAGGCGTATGATGCGCAGGGCAGCGCGGAATCTGCAGAGCCACCCGGCGTGAGCGTCATGACACCGAGCAATCTGGAAAACGAATGATCCGGCAGAATCGCCGGTGAAGGAGGAGTACCCATGAAAAAATGCAGTCAATGCGGAAGACTCTATTCAGACCTGATCTCCACCTGTTCCTACTGCGGCACGCCCCTTGGCGGCAGCGCGCCGGCAGGCTCCGGCAAGCCCGCCACGCCGCCTGTGCGCACAAGCACGCCGCCGGTGCAGCCTGCCACGCCGCCGGTGCAGCCTGCCACGCCACCGGTGCAGCCTGCCACGCCACCTGTGCGCACCAGCACACCGCCGGTTAAACCTGCACCTGCCGCCGCTCCTGCGGTGGAGAACGTGGGCAAGGGCTTTCTTGGCGCGTGTCTTTTTGCCCTGGGCGGCGCTGTTGTTCAGGCCATTTTGATCAACATCGGCATTGTGGCAGCCGCAGCAGGCTTCATCACCTGTTTACTGGCGATCTATGGCTATCAGAAGTATTCTGGCAATGCCGCCTCAACAAAGGCAGTCTGGATCGGCATCCCCGTTTCCCTGCTGATGATTGTGCTGGGCACGGCCTTCGGCTATTCCTTCTACTGCGCCCAGCAGTGGGGCGTGCGCCTGTCGGAAGCCGCGCATCTGATCCAGCAGAACAGCGCCATCGTCGACGCCATGGGCGAGGACATTATGAAATCCCTGATGCTGTGGGGCGTGGCGGTGGTCTTCTCCCTGATCCGCAGCAAAAAGAAATAATTTGTGGCGGCCTGCAGCCGTGCAGTGTTATGCTTCATGGGCGTCAGGACTATGATGAAAGAAGGAACAAATGATGTACCACATCATGAATTACGGTGAAAAGCACATTGCCTGCGTCCTGCTGGTGGACGTATCCGGCTCCATGAGCGGCGACGCCATCCGGGAGCTGAACGAGGGGCTGCGCGTGTTCGGCGAGGCCCTCAAGTCTGACTCCAAGGCCTATGGCTGTGCCGACGTGTGCGTCATCAGCTTTGGCAGCAAGGTGGAGCAGGTGGTTCCCTTCTGCCCTGCGGCGGAATATGTGGCCCCCGTGCTCACCGCCGGAGGCCTGACCGTCATGAACGAGGCCGTTATCACCGGCTTGGACATGATTGAGCTGCGCAAGCAGGAGTACAAGGACGTGGGTGTGGACTACTGGCGGCCGTGGGTGTTCCTGCTCACCGACGGCGTTTCCACGGACAACGAGCTGTACCAGGACGCCCAGCAGCGGCTGCAGGATGCGCTGAACAACAAGAAGATCAACTTCTTCCCCATGGGTATCGGCAGCGGCGCGGATACCCAGGCCCTGAAAAAGTATACGAAGAACGGCAGCGGCATGGTGCTGAGGGCCTCCAAGGAGAACTTCCAGGAAGCCTTCGTGTGGCTGTCCAGCAGCATGAGCGTGGTCAGCAACTCTGATCCCACCATGAGCAAGGTGGAGCTGGAGCCCCTGCCCAACACCATCACCGTGGAGCTGTAATGTACATCCTGCCGCCGGGAGAAGGCTGATCCGCCGTCCGCCATCGCTCCTGCGGAGGGAGAAATCCGACATCCGTGCAAATCGGGCGGTCCATCGCGGCTCGCCTGATGAATAATCCACACAAATAAGGAGGTTTCCCCATGAAGAAGATCCTGTCCTTTGCACTTTCCCTCATGCTGGCCCTGACCCTGCTGGGTACGGCGGCGTTTGCTGATGCAGGCGCTTTCGCCGGTACATGGTACACGCGGATATACGGCGTTGAAATGTCCTTTACCCTGAAGGACGACGGAGTGTATACCGTCACATTCGACTACGGGGACACCGCTGAAGAATCGGAAGGCGTATGGGAAACGACGTCCACCGGCATTGTCTTTGACAAGGGAACCGCTGACGAAGTCGTTATGACCTACGATGCAAAGGCCGACACCCTGACCGGCGTGATCTCCGGTATGGAGATGGTCTTCACCAACGAACCCGCCGCCGCCTTTGAACTGGCTCCCGCGCGTTCTGACGCTGCGCCGGAGGACTATGACGGTAAGTGGGCGGCCACGCTGCTGTGCCTTGGGGAAATTCAGACGACGCCTCAGGAATCGCAGTTTGATTTGTTCATGACCGTGGAAGGCGGCCTGAACTGCTTTACGATGATCATTGAAGGCCAAAGCTATACGCTTAACATCGTACCCGAATTTGCCGACGGCGCCATGATGCTGGACATGTCCAATGGCTCCACTTCCTGTTTCGTCGTCTGCCGGCTGCTGGAGGACGGCTCCATGAGCGCTGCCTTCCCCGCAGAGATGTTTGGTCAGGAAGCTGTTATCGTGCTTGAAAAGAACTGATCGCTCCGATCAGCGCTGTATCGTATCGTAGCAGCATGCAAAGACCGTCTCTCCCGGTCTGCCCTGCCGTGCAAGAAGGAGGAATCACGATGAAGAAAATGCTCATGGCGCTGCTGCTGTGCGCGGCGCTGCTGCCCCTGTGGGCAGGCGCTTGCGCGGCGGAGAACACGCCGGTGTACATCGAGCCTGCGGAGGCCTTTGCGGGCGGCTCCGGCACGGCGGAGGATCCGTTTCAGATTGCCACCGCCCAGCAGCTGGCCCTGCTGGCGAAGGTGACCAATCAGGAATATGAATGGAATCATTGGGATGAGGAGGATCTGTACCGGCACGGATACTACGTTCTGACGGCGGACATCGTGCTCAACGACACCTCCAATTTCGTCAACTGGGAAAGCGAGCCGCCCGCGTATGTCTGGGAGCCCATCGGCACCAGAAGACATGATCACGGCTATTGGAATTTTGAAGGGGTGTTCGACGGTCAGGGGCACACGATCTCCGGCCTGTACAGCCTTTCCGCCCTCCTGCATGATGAGGAGCAAACCGCCGGCGGCCTGTTCGGTGATGCCTTCCATGCAGAAATCCGCAATGTCAACCTCACCGATTCCATGCTGATTGCCGCCGAAAAGCAGAAAGCCGGTCTGCTTGTGGGATCAAGCTCGGGTTCCGTGGTGGAAAACTGTCACGTGTCCGGCCGGCTCATCGTGGATCATGTGGATAGCAGCGGCGGCGTAGCCGGTTATGTATTTGACAATGTCTTTGCGGACTGCTCCTTCTCGGGCAGCATTACGGCGGAGAATATCTCCAGCCAGGTGGGCGGCGTCTGCGGCACGCTGTCCAGTACGGGTGAGCGGCTTGTCAACCACGCATCCATCGAAATCCGGCATTCCCCCGTTCTTTCGGCCTGCGGCGGCGTTGTGGGTTTGGTCGGCGATGCTGCGCTCCGGGACAGCGTCAACAACGGAGACATCACCGTGTACGGGAAGGCCTCAGACATCGGCGGTGTCTGCGGCCAGGTCATGGCAAGCACCACCTATGCGAAGGATGAAAACGGCAAAACCCTGGAGGATGAAAACGGCAAGTGGATCAAGGTTCCGGCCAACGGTGAGATCATCGGCTGCACCAACAACGGCAGCGTGACCGCCGCAGAAGCAGAAACAGTGGGCGGCATCGTCGGAAACGGGTCCTCCGTCTCTTATCCCGTAGGCACGATCATCATTCAGGGGTGCGTCAACAACGGCGAGATTCTCGGCCTGGAGAATGTCGGCGGCATTACAGGTGAGGTGTTTTCGAGATATAGCAATTATCAGCTGCAGCAGTGCGTCAACACCGGCAGCGTGACGGGCAGCGACCGGGTCGCGGGCATTGCCGGTTCAGTCAACACCACCATGGACGCTTCTGTCATCGAAGACTGTGAAAACCGGGGCAGCGTGACCGCAGCATCCGAAGAATCCGGCACTGCCGGGGGCATTCTCGGCTGGGGCGTCGATCCCACTATTTGGTATAAAGAGGGGGATTCCGGCTCCCTGACCATCAAACAATGCCGCAACAGCGGCAGCGTCACGGTGAATGCCGGCACGGCCGGCGGCATCATGAGCCGCCTGATGCACAGTGGCGTGGACTTCTTCATCGAGATCACCCAGTGCGAGAACACCGGCGCCATCCACAGCAATCAGTCCGGGCGGCTGGGCGGCATCCTCGGCGGCTGCACCGCAGGGTATGTAATTGGATTTGAAGGGAAGGCTGCCTGCACCATCCGCGCCTGCGTGAACAGCGGTGATTTGAGCTACGGGGACGCCACGGTCAATGTGGTGGATTACGTCCCCGGGGAGACCGGCGAAGGCCGCGTGCTGAACGCCACCGAAAAGACCGTGGTCGCTATGGGCGGAAGCGCTGTGGGCGGCATTGTGGGCAGCTCCTTCGGCACGGTGGTGGAATCCTGCCTGAACCGGGGGCACATTCTGCTGTCCACGGGGATTGCGCCGCTCAGCGATGTGGAAGCCAATGTCCGCATGACCGAGGATGATTCCGTCGTCTTTGTCGGCGGCATCTGCGGTCTGGCGCTGCACGACCGTGACGCTGCCTTTGAGACGGAGCATTACACCGACTGCGCGTATACGGACAACTTTGCTGCCGCGGTCTACGCGCCCTTCCTGCCCGAGGATTCGGAGGTTATCGCCGGCAATCGCCAGATCACGGCGGAGGAAGCCGATGCGCTGGCCGAGGAGCTTCTGCGGTGACGTCCTGATCAACAGGCCATGAAACAAGTGACCTCCTGCTGCATACAGAAATGCGGCAGGAGGTCATTTGATTTACGCTCAAGGCAGCAAAAGATCCGGTTCGGCATCGGATGATACCGGACCGGGTTTGTTTTGGGGTGCATAGCGGTAGAAGGGGCGGCAGCGGAATACGGCCCTTGATCCTTTTCCGCTGGCGCGATCCCATGGAGTAGCGCGAGTCTGCCGTTTCCATTGCGGATGCAGGCATCCGCTCGGAAACTTGCTTGGTTCAAGGGGAACGCTGGGCTGCCGCCCAGACCTGCGCAGGGGCTAACGCCGCCCCTGCACCTGCGCAAGGAGCTTCGCCCCTTGACCCTTTTCCGCTGGCGCGATCCTTGATGTTGTGCGTGTTTGGTCAGGCCTTCCCGATGCAGCCGAACAGCTGCATCTTCTCCACACACCGGGCCTTCACCGCGCGGAGCCCGTGGGCCATGGTGATCAGCTGGGTGTGGTTCCTGTCCGCATCCGCGCCGCCCTCCCGCACAAAGCGGCAGGTGGCCTCGTCAAAGGCCTCGCGGCACTCGGTGTTCACGTTGATCTTGCAGATGCCAAGGCGAATGGCCTCGCGGATCATCCCCTCCGGGATGCCGCTGCCGCCGTGGAGCACCAGGGGCGTATCGCCCGTCACGCGGCGGATCTCGCCCAGCAGGCCGAAGTCCAGCCCGGCCCAGTCCGCCGGGTAGGCCCCGTGGACGTTGCCGATACCCGCCGCCAGCAGATCCACCCCGATTTCCGCCATAACCCGGCAGTCCTCGGGGGAGGCGCACTCCCCGTGGGAGGATACGCCGTCCTCCACACCGGCGACCGCACCCACCTCCGTCTCCAGGGTGAGCCCCCGACTGTGGCACAGCTCCGCCAGATGCCGGGTGCGGCGAAGGTTCTCCTCGATACCGTCGTGGCTGCCGTCGTACATGACGGAGGTGAAGCCGCTCTCTGCCGCGGAGAGCGCCTGCTCAAAGGTGCCGTGGTCGGCGTGCAGGCACACGGGTACGGTGATGCCCAGGGCGTCGATGAAATCCCGGGTCACGTCGGCGATGAGTTTGTACCCGCCCATGGCCTTCGCGATGTTTCCCGATACGCCCAGGATGATGGGCGAACGGGTTTCCTCCGCCGCCTCCATGAAGGCGCGGATGCATTCCAGGTTGTTCAGGTTGAACTGGCCCACCGCGTAATGCTCCTGCCGGGCCCGGGCCAGCATCTCCCTGGCGTTGACGTAAGGCATGGCAAGCCCTCCTTACAGGATGCTGTCCACGGCGGATTTCCAGCCCTGGTACAGCGTGTCACGCTCTTCCTGATCCATCTGCGGATGGAAGGGCTTGTACACCGCCCGGGAGAATACCTCTTCGCCGTACAGCCCCACGCCCAGGCCCGCCGCGTAGGCCGCGCCGATGCCGGACAGCTCCTCCGCCTGCGGCACCATCACCGGGCAGGCCAGAATGTCGCTCTGGAACTGCATCAGCCAGCCGTTGCGGGTGGGGCCGCCGTCCACGCGCAGCTCAATGTGGTCAATGCCCGCTTCCTTCTGCATCAGCAGCACAATGTCCGCAATCTGGTACGCGATGCAGCTCAGGCCCGCCCGTACCACCTCGTTGCGCCCGGTGGTGCGGCTCATGCCGATGATGGCCGCGCTGACATCGCTGCGCCAGTAGGGCGCGCCCAGCCCCGAGAAGGCCGGTACCAGGTATGTGCGATCCGCAGGGTTCGCTGCCCGGGCCATGGCCTCGGACTGACCCGCGCTTTCCAGCAGCTTCATGTCATCCTTCAGCCAGGTGATCACCGCGCCTGTGTAGTTGATGTTGCCCTCCAGCACATATTCGGCCTTGCCGCCCAGCTTCCAGGCCAGGGAGGTCACCAGCCCCAGGTCAGAGAAAATGGGCTGGTCGCCGATGTTCATCATGATGGAGGAGCCGGTGCCGTAGGTGGTTTTCATCATGCCGCGTTCACGGCAGCCCTGGCCCAGCAGTGCGCCGTGGGAATCCCCCAGCACGCCGTGGATGGGAATGGCATGGGGCAGCAGCCCCTGGCAGTCCGTCATGCCGAAGAGGCCGTCGGAATCCGTGACCTCCGGCAGGCACTGGCGGGGAATGCCGAACAGGCTGCACAGCGTGTCATCCCACCTGAGGGTGGTGATGTTGAACAGCTGCGTCCGGGAGGCGTTGGAGTAGTCCGTGCGGAACTGCTCCCCGTGGGTCAGGCGGAACACCAGGAAGCTGTCCATGGTGCCGCAGCACACGTTGCCCATGTCGGCCCGCTCCCGCACGCCGGGGACGTTCTCCATGATCCATGCCAGCTTCGCGGCGGAAAAGTAGGGCGAGAGCCGCAGTCCCGTGCGGGCGCGGACGTCCTCGGCGCAGCCGGTCTGCTCGATGCGCCTGCAGATGTCCTCCGCCCGGGCGCACTGCCACACAATGGCGTTGTACACGGGCTTGCCGCTGTCCCGGTACCAGGCCATGGCGGTCTCCCGCTGGTTGCTGATGCCCATGGCCGCGATGTCCGCCGGGTTCACGCCGGACTTTTCAATCAGCTGCCCGATCAGCTCGATGAGGTTACGGTAGATTTCCTCCGGGTCATGCTCCACCCAGCCCCGCTGGTCGATCAGCTGGGCGTGGGGCTTGTCCAGGCGCAGGAGTATGTCGCCCTGCCCGTCGAAGAGCATGGCTTTCGTCCCCTGGGTGGACTGGTCAATGCCGATGATATACTGCATGCCGCGCCCTCGCTTTCACTTTCTGCCCAGACGGTGCAGCACCGTGTCGGCAATGCCCTGGGCGTTCAGGCCGTAGTAATCGAAGACCTCCTGGGAGGTGCCGGTGATGACGGGCGCGTCGGGCAGGGCCAGGTTGACCACCCGGGTGGGGCACTCGCTGCCCACCACCTGCGCCACCATGGAGCCCAGGCCGCCGAAGGGCGCATGCTCCTCCACGGTGACCACCAGCTTCGCGCCCCTTGCCGCGCGGATGACCGCCTCCCTGTCCAGGGGCTTGACGCAGTACATGTCCATAACCGTGGCGGACACGCCCTGCTCCGCCAGCAGGTTGCCGGCCAGCATGGCGGGGCGCACCATCTCGCCGCAGGCGATGATGGCCACGTCGGAGCCCTCCCGTAGCACGGTGGCCCTGTCCATAACGAAGGGCACGTTGTCCTCCTGGTAGATGTCCTCCACGGGGTTGCGGCCCACGCGGATGTAGGCGGGCTTGTTGTCCTGGAGCAGAGCTTCCACCAGCCTGCGGGTCTGATGCCGGTCGCTGGGCAGGTAGACGCGCATGTTAGGGATGGCGGACATGGCCGCGATGTCCTGGGCGGAGTGATGGCTCATGCCCAGCGCGCCGTAGCTGACGCCGCCGGAGATGCCGATGAGCTTCACGTTGGTGTTGGAGTAGGCGCAGTCCACCTTGCACTGCTCATAGCTGCGGGTGGACAGGAAGCAGGCCGGGGAGGCCGCGAAGGACTTCTTGCCGCACTTGGCCAGGCCCGCCGCGATGCTCACCAGGTTCTGCTCGGCAATGCCGATCTCCACAAACTGCTCCGGGAAAGCATTGGCAAAGGGCGCCAGGGATGCGCTGCCCCGGGAGTCACTGCACAGCACGACGATGTCCCTGTCGGTCTGCGCCTTTTCCATCAGCACCTCGCAGATGGCCTGGCGGTTGGGAATCTTATTCATGAAGCGCCGCCTCCTCCCTGGCCTTCAGGTCGGCCATGATCTGGGCGTATTCCTCCGCCGTGGGCACCTTGTGATGCCAGGCGGCCTTGTTTTCCATCACGGGGGAGCCGCAGCCCTTCACCGTGTTGGCGATGATGACCGTGGGCTTGCCCTTGGTGGCCTTGGCTTCCTCAAAGGCCGCGTGCAGGGCGGGGATGCTGTTGCCGTCCACGGAGATGGTGTGCCAGCCGAAGGCCGCCCAGCGGGTGCACTGGTCGTCCTGGGTCATGACCTGCTCGGTGGTGCCGGAAATCTGCAGGCGGTTGCGGTCCACCACGGCGCACAGGTTGTCCAGCTTGTAGTGGCCGCCGGCCATGGCGCCCTCCCACACGGAGCCCTCCGCCAATTCGCCGTCGCCCATGACGGTGTAGACCCGGGTGGGGCGGCCGTCCATGCGGGCGGCCAGGGCCATGCCGATGCTCACCGGCAGGCCGTGGCCCAGGGAGCCGGAGTTCATCTCGATGCCGGGCAGCTTGTTGTTGGGATGCCCGATGAAGGGGGAGCCGAACTTCGAAAACTTCGCCAGTACCTCCTCGTAGGGGAAGAAGCCCTTCTCCGCCAGCACCGCATAGTAGGCCTCCACCGCGTGGCCCTTGCTGAGGACAAACAGGTCGCGGCGCGGGTCGTTCTGGTTCTCGGGGGAAATGTTCATCTGGTCAAAGTACAATGTGACCAGCACGTCGATGACGCTCATGTCGCCGCCGATGTGCCCGCCCTTGCCCGCCATGATGATGTCCAGCACGTGCTGGCGCAGGCGGTAGGCTTTTGCTGTCAGATTCTCTTGCATGGCTGCGCCCCTCACTTCTGCGGATTGTAGATGGCCGCCTGCACCTGCGCCTCGATGGGATCGTACAGGTCAGGCTTCACGCCGATGTACTTGCAGGCCTCGTAGAGCACCGGCACAACGTCCTTGTGGATGCCCACGCAGTGGTGGATGTACGGCCCGCAAACGATCTTGTTCTCCAGCCGCTTCAGGTCGTCCACCTCCACCCAGACGTAGGTGCCCTTGGTGTAGGGGCCTTCCACGCCCCGGGCGTTGCCCAGCAGCAGGGAGTACTCGCCGTCATCGCCGTCAAAGCGGCACAGGGTCATTTCGCCATGCCTGGCCTCGGCGGACACCGCGCCGTTCTGCGGGAAGGCCACGGGCACGCAGATGGTGGGCCGTTCCTTGGCCACGGACAGGGGCCAGGGGCCGCAGTGCTGCAGCAGCTCGCCGTTCTCGTTGTCGGGGTGGCGGACCGTCCAGTCCGCGAAGAAGGTGCGGGTCTCGTCCATGCCGGCAGCCTCAGCCATGATGGCGGTGATGGCGCCGTGGATGTCCGTCTCGCAGACCACGGGCAGGCCTTCCTCGTTCAGCAGGGAATTGGCCGCGCAGGGCATGATGCCGATCTCATCCTGCAGGGCGTTCCAGCACTGCAGCGCGATGGCGTTGCAGCCGTACTTCGCCGCCAGGCGCTGCATGGCCAGCTTCAGCGCGGCCACGTTCTCCAGGCCCGCGTCGTCAATGCAGCAGGTCATCTTCTCCCGGCAGTAGGCCACCACCTCAGCCACGGCGGGCTTGTCGGCACGGCAGGCGCGCAGCTCGGCGTACAGCTCGGGCAGCGGCACGGGGGACAGCTGGATGTTGAACTTCTCCAGCAGCTCGCCCTCGTTGCACATGGTGGACCAGAAGTCGAAGGGACGGGGGCCAATTTGAAGGATGCGGGTGTGGCGGAAGGCCTTGACCACGTTGCACACCGCCTGGAAGTTGCGGATGCCGTTGGCGAATTCCGGGTCGGTGAGGCGGCAGTTGGTCAGGTAGGTGAAGGGCACCTTGAAGCGGCGCAGCACCTTGCCGGTGGCGAACAGGCCGCACTGGCTGTCGCGCAGGCGGATGCCGTTCTCGTCAGGGCGCTCGTCCCGGGGGCCCCAGAGCAGCACGGGCACGTTCAGGGCCTTGGCCAGCCGGGCGCAGACGTACTCGGTGCCGAAGTTGCAGTGGGGGATGAACAGACCGTCCACGCCCGCGTCCTGGAACTTGCGGATCATGCGGGGCAGGTCGTTGTCGTCATAGAGCAGACCCTCGGCGTTGATGTCGTCAATATCGACGAACTCCACGTTCAGCTCCCGCAGCCTGTCGCGGGTCAGGCCCGCGTACTTGATGGCGTCGGGCGCGCTGAAGATGCTCCTGCGGGTAGGGGCGAAACCGAGCTTGATGGTTGCCATGGTCAATCTCCTCCTTGCTTGATGTGCTTTTATGGGTGAAGGTGTTGCTCAGCGGGTATAGGTAACCGTCCATGTCCCGGAGCCTGCGCGGGCTTCCAGCAGTCCGTCCGCGTTGCGGCGGAAGGACAGATTGCTCTCCGGGGCCTGCGCGCCTTCATCCAGGATGATGGAGGCCGTCGCGTTGAAGGGTACCCGGACGGTCAGGATGACGGTATCCTGATGCTGCTCCCAGGCAGTGGATACTGTGCCGTATACGCTCTCGTAGCTGCCCGAGGCCCAGGTGAGGCTTCCGCCGGGCCGGGGGGCCAGGATCGCGTGCTTGTAGCCGGGGTTCTGTTCGTCAATCTCAATGCCCGCCACCACCCGGTACAGCCATTCGCCGATGGCCCCGTAGGCGTAGTGGTTGAAGGAATTCATGTCCGGGCTCCACATGGTGCCGTCGGGCTTCAGGCCGTCCCAGTGCTCCCAGACGGTGGTGGCCCCCGCCTTCACCTGGTACAGCCAGGAGGGGAAGTCCTCCTTCAGCAGCAGGTCGTAGGCCTCCGCCAAGGCGCCGTTCTGGCTCAGTGCGTGGCAGAAGTATGGCGTGCCTACAAAGCCCGTCACCAGGTGGCCGTTCTCCTTCGCCAGCAGACGCTTCAGCCCTTCCAGCGTGCCGGGGACGCCCTCCTCGGGCAGCAGGTGGAAATACAGCGCGACGATGTGCGCTGTCTGGGTCTGCACCTTCATCACGCCCCGCTCGTCCAGGAATTCCTCCCGGAAGCGGCGCACCACCCGGTCGTAGAGGGCAGCGTATTCCTCCGCCAGATCATCCTTGCCCAGGGCCCGGCAGGCCTTCACGAACAGCCCCGTGGAGTAGGCGTAGTAGGCGGTGCAGGTCAGGTCGTTGGGGGTCGCGCCCCAGTAGCTGCCCTCCTCCGCGTCCAGGGCCACCCAGTCGCCGAACTGCAGCTTGTAGTTCCAGATGTCGTTGACGGCGTGGTCGCGCATGAAGTCAATCCACCGGTGCATGCTGTCGAACTGATCGACCAGAATGCGCTTATCGCCGTAGGCCTGGTACAGCGTCCAGGGGTTGACCACCGCCACGTCCGCCCAGGCGGCGGCGGAGTGCGTGCCCTGGCCCAGCAGCCAGTCCGACACGCCCCGGTACTGCAGGGTGTTGGGCACCACGTGGGGCACGCCGCCCTCGGGGGTCTGCTCCAGGGCCACGTCCCGCAGCCACTTGCGGAAGAAGGGGTACGTGTTGCGCAGGAAGGTGGCCGTTCGGCAGAAGATCTGCGCGTCCCCCGTCCAGCCCATGCGCTCGTCCCGCTGGGGGCAGTCCGTGGGGATGTCCAGGAAGTTGTCCTTCAGGCTCCACTCAATGTTGTGCTGCAGCTGGTTCACCAGCGGGTGCGAGCAGGCGAAGGAGCCGGTCTTGCGCATGCGGGAATGCACCACGCAGGCAGTGAAGTCCTCGGCCCGAACCTCCCCGGGCCATGCCTCCAGCTTGGCGTAGCGGAAGCCCTGGAAGGAGAACAGCTCCGAGTATTCCGCGCTCCCGCCCCGGCAGATGTAGCGCACCTCCGCCCTGGCGGTACGCAGGTTGGCGAAGTAGGCATTGCCCTTGGCGTCGAGGGTCTCGAAGCACCGCAGATGCACCAGATCCCCCGCATTGCCGCTGACGCGGAAGCGAACCCAGCCCGTCAGGTTCTGGCCGAAGTCCAGCACCGTGTCGCCCTCGGGGGTCACGATGATCTCCTTCACCGGCAGCTCCTCGGTCACGCCCACCCGGCAGCCCGGCTGGGGCGTCAGCACCGACAGGTCGGCGTTCACAGCCATGGCAGGGTGCCAGCGCACGTCCGTATGCCGGTAGGCCGCCGCTGTGCGGATCTGCGCCGCGATTTCCTCGGGCGTGTAGGGGTTGGCGATCAGGTCCCGGTCAAGGGGCGTTTCCGGCGGACAGACAAAGCCCTCGTCCATCACGGGGACGAAGCCGGGCATATCCCACCCGGGCTGCTCCAGCCGGGCGTCGTACAGTTCGCCGTCGTAAATCTCGGAGAATTCCACCGGAGAGTTGCACCCGATCCACCCTTCATCCGTGGCGAAGACCTGCTCCCGACCGTCCGCATAGCGGATGAGCAGATTGGCCAGCAGGGCCGTGCGGTCGCCGTAGAGGTTGCGCTCCTGGGTGAAGCTCATCTTGCCCTTGTACCAGCCCGCGCCCAGATGCGCGCCCAGCACGTTCTCGCCCTGCCGCAGCAAGTCGGTCACGTCGTAGGTCTGGTAGCACAGGTGCTTGTCGTAGACCGTCCAGCCGGGGGTCATTTCGTCCTGGCCCACCCGCTGGCCGTTGAGCGTCAGGTGGTACAGGCCGTGGGCCGTGGCGCAGATGTAAGCCTCCGCCACCTCGCCCTGCACCTGCGTTTCGCCCCGCAGGCAGGTGCCCTTGGAGTTGGACGCGTCCGCGGGGGTCTCGGCGGTGATGAACGTCCCCTGCCACGCCCGGTGAATCAGCCCCGTCACGAAGCTGGCTGTGCCGCTCCAGGGGCTTTCCTGGCCGTGGTTGTCCCGGATGCGCACCCGCGCGAAGTACCGCGCCGCCGATTCCAGGGGCAGCTGCGGCACCTCCACATGGGCGGATTCCTCCGACATGACCCAGCCGCTGTCCCACAGGGGCGCGGCGAAGGACGCTTCCCGGGCGATTTGAAGCTGGTACGCCGTCTGCACCGCGCCGGGCTGATCGTCCTCCGCCAGCCAACCGAACCGGGGCGTTTCCTCCACGCCCACGGGCTCGGTCAGGTAGTCCATCAGGATGGTGTTGACATGAAGCATGGTTGTCCTCCGTATCACTTGTCCGATGCAACCACCGCCGCGCCGTAGGGCGGCAGGGTCAGCGTGGTTTCGGCGTCAAGGCCCGTCAGCAGCTCCCGGCCATTTTGGCGCAGTGGAACCGTCACGGGCTCCGTGCTGTGGTTCAGGTAAAAGTCGAAGTAGCGGTCGTCGCTCTCCCGGCGGTGATGCTCCGTGTGCTCCGGCATGGGATGCACCTCCATGCCCTCCATGCACTGGCGGTAGATGTGGGCCATGCCATCGTTGCTCAGCCGCGCGCCCACGTAGATCACCTGGCCCAGCCCCTCCCGGCGGCGGGTGACCACCGGCGTGCCCTGATAGAAGTCCCCGGTGTAGGTGGCCAGCACCTCCGCGTCCTGCACCTTCAGGACTTCGCAGAAGTCGCGGATCTCCGCCGTGAAGCCGTCCGCGAAGGCCGCGCCGTTGCGCTCGGTGGGATAGAGGGTGTCGATTTCCTCGCTGTACAGGCCCACGACATCCTTCAGCCCGTCCCCGGGGAAGCCGCCCAGATAGTTCAGCGTGTCCTTGTCCACATAGCCGGTCAGGTAGGTCAGCACCAGCGTGCCGCCGCCGCGCACGTAGTCAATCAGATGCGCGGCCTCCCCGTCGTGGAGCAGGTACAGCATGGGCGCGGCCACCAGCTTGTAGCCGGAAAGCTCCGCCATGGGGGAGACCACGTCCGTCTCCACCCCCAGGGAGGACAGGATCTCATGCTGGGTGCGGCAGGTCTCCTCGTAGAGCTTGCGGCTCTGGGCAAGGCCCGCCATGTTGTCGATGGCCCAGCGGTTGCTCCAGTCGAACAGCACCGCCGCCGGAGCGTGAAGCACGCTCCCCGCCACCGGGGCCAGCTTCTTCAGCGCGTCGCCCACCTGCGCCACCTCCCGGAACACCCGGGTGTCGTCCCGGCCCAGGTGATCCATCACCGCGCCGTGGTACTGCTCGTAGGAGCCCCGGCCCTTGCGCCACTGGAAATACTGCACCGTGTCCGACCCGCAGGCCACCGCCTGCAGGCTGGCCAGCAGGTGCGCCCCGGGCCGCTTCAGCTTATTGAAGGGGTGCCAGTTCACCAGGCTGGGGGTGCTCTCCATGAGCATGAAGGGCTTCTGCGGCTTCATGCCCCGCATGACCGCGTGGTCAAAGGCCGTGACGGCGGCGGTGGCGGAAAGGGGCTCCGCGTCAGTGTGGTACATGGGGTAGCTGTCCCAGGAGATCACGTCCAGCTCCCGGGCCAGGGCGTGGTAGTCCAGACCCTGGTACAGGCGCATGAAGTTGGTGGTGGCGGGGGTGTCCGGCGCGATATCCCGGAGAATCTCCCGCTCAAAGCGGATGTAGTCCGCCATGTTCCAGGTGGTGAATTCCTTCCAGGCCAGGTTCAGGCCCATGATGCTGCCCTCGCCGTTCTGGTAGGGCAGCTCCACCTGGTCGAAGCTGGTGTAGGTGTGGCTCCAGAAAGCCGTCCACCAGGCGTGGTTCAGCTCGTCAATGTCGTTGTGATACCGCGCACGCAGGTAGTCCCGGAAGCGGTTCTGGCACAGGTCGCAGCAGCACTCGCCGCCCAGCTCGTTGGAAATGTGCCACAGGATGACCCCGGGGTGATGGCCCACGGCTTCCCCCAGGCGGCGGATGACCATCTCCGCCCGCCGCCGGAAGGCCGGGGAGGTCAGGCAGTGATTGTGCCGCACGCCGTGGTGGTTCCGCACCCCTGCCCGGGACACCCGCATGCACTCGGGGTACTTCGCGTCCAGCCAGGCCGGGCGCGCGCCGGTGGGGGTGGCCAGGATGGTGTAAATGCCGTTTGCATACAGGCGATCCATGATCTCCCGCAGCCACTCGAAATGGAACTCGTCCTCCCGGGGCTCATAAGCCGACCAGGAGAACACGCCTAAGGTGACGCAGTTCACGCCGGCCTTCTTCATCAGGCGGACGTCCTCCTCCAGGATGTCCGGCCTGTCCAGCCATTGCTCGGGGTTGTAGTCGCCGCCGTGGAGCAGACCCTGTACGGCGGGAAACAGCGCGTTCGTCATGGTTTAGCCCTCCAGCCGCAGCACCAGCACGTCACGGGGCGCGATTTCCACACGGCCGGTCATGGCTTCGCCGGTGGTCAGGCGGGTCAGGCGGCTTGCGCCGAAGTCCACCCAGGCTGCATCCTGGTTGTGGTTCAGCACGAAGATGGTGGTGCCCTTGCCATTCACGCGCCGGGTGACCTCCACGTTCTCCGCGGCAGCGAAGGGCGCGGTCAGGCCGATGTCCTCGCAGATCCGGCCCATGAAGTCGCTCAGGAACGCGTCGTCCGGCTCGGTGCCGATGTAGTACGCATTGCCCATGCCGAAATGATTCCGGGTGACCACGGGCATCCCCGCGTAGAAGTCGCTCTCGTAGGTGGCCAGGGCCTCCGCGCTGCGGGTGTGGAGCAGGTCGCACAGGAAGGAGCATTCGTAGCTGTCCGCCATGCCGGGCATCGCACCGTTCATGAGGATGCGGTTGTGCTCGTCGGGGCGGAGGGCGTCCACCTCCTCCACCCAGATGCCCAGCACGTCCCGCAGCTTGCCGGGGTATTCCCCGAAGATGCAGCGGTCGTTCTCATCCACCAGGCCGGACATCACCGTGGTCACCAGCGTGCCGCCCTGCCGCACGAACTCCGTGATCTTTTCGCCCACGCCCTCCTTGGTCATGTAGAGCATGGGGGCCACCACCAGGTCGTAGCCCGTCAGCTCCCGGTC
Organism: Eubacteriales bacterium; assembly: GCA_034104265.1. GTDB lineage: Bacteria > Bacillota > Clostridia > Christensenellales > Aristaeellaceae > UBA11524. The sequence goes on from JAXEEE010000052.1 coordinate 18,679, forward strand.
GGAGGGGTTCACAATATCCACGGGGATGTTCCGGCGGTGGAAGGCGTGGTAGTACCGGGAGAAGGTCTTGAGGTAGTCCATGTCCTTGCTGGGGCCGCTGGTCAGCTCGAGGGCCCACCAGCTGTTCCAGTCCATCAGCATGGCCACCCGGGCCGGGGTGCGGCCCTCCAGGAAGGCGTCGCCGATGGCCGCCAGCTCATGCCCCAGCTCTTCCGACTCCCGGAATACCCGGGTGTGCTCGTGTCCCGCGTGGCTGATGATGGCCCCGTGGAACTTCTCCTGCCCGGCGATGGACTGCCGCATCTGGAAGAACAGGCAGGTGTCCGCGCCGTGGGCCATGGCCTGGTAGCTGAGCATGCGCACCTCGCCGGGGCGCTTGAGCTTGTTGTAGGGCTGCCAGTTCTGCTGGTTGGGGGACTGCTCCGTCAGCACGAAGGACTGCCCGCCCTTGAGCCCGCGCATGATGTCGTGCTTCATGGCCACAAAGTAGGGCGGATCGTTGGGCCAGGGATAGTTGTCCCAGCCCACCACGTCCAGGCACTTGGTCAGCGTGAACTGATCCAGCTTCTTGATGAAGCCGGACATGTTGGTCTGCACGGGGATCTCCGGGTTGTACCGTTTCAGCACCCGGTACTCGTTCATGAAGCACTCCGCCGTGGAATCAGTGACGAAGCGCATGTAATCCAGCTGGATGGCGGGGTTGAAGCGGTAGTCGTCGTTGAGCTCCGTGGGCAGGGTGACCTCCTCGAAGCTGGTGACGATCCGCCCCCAGAAGGTGGTGTGCCAGTGCTCGTTCAGCCCCTGCACCGTGCCGTAACGTTTGCGCAGCCACAGGCGGAACTTCGCCTGGCAGGTGGGGCAGTAGCAGTAGGTGCCGTACTCGTTGGACACATGCCACATGGCCAGGGCCGGATGATGGGCATACCGCTTGGCGAACTCCTCGGCAATGGCGGCGGCCCGCTCCTGGTATTTCAGGCTGTTGACGCAGAAGAACACGCGCATGCCGTGGGTGCGCTTGCGGCCCTGGATATCCACCGGCAGCACCTCCGGGTAGCGGGTGGACAGCCAGGCGGGCTGGGCGGTGGTGGGGGTGGCCAGGCAGACGTGAATGCCGCTCTGCCAGATCTGGTCGATGATCTTGTCCAGCCAGCCAAAGTCGTACACGCCCTCGTCCGGCTCCAGCTTCGCCCAGGAGAACACCGGCAGGGTCAGCAGGTTGATGCCCGCCTTGCGGAACAAACGCATATCCTCGGCGATGGTCGCCTCGTCCCACTGGTCGGGGTTGTAGTCGCCGCCGTAATAAATCTTTTCTGCCTTCAGCATGGATACTCCTCCTTCGTGCTGGGTTTATCGCAGGGTCTGGAGCCGCGGCACGCCGCCCAGACCCGTGGGGCCAAGCTGCAGATGGGTGGACGCGCCGTCCTTGCGCAGCCACACCAGAGTTGTTGAGAATTCCAGGCGCAGGGTGTTGGAGCCGTCCCGCAGGGCGTCGGTTACGTCCACCCAGCCGGGGAACTGGGCCAGGTAGCCCAGATCAATGCCGTTGAGGACAATCTGCGCCGTGTCCCCGCCCCGGGGAATATACAGCCGGTACGCCGCGCCCTCCTCCCTGCGGAAGTCGAAGACGCCGTCGTAGCGGTACCACCCGGTGAAGCCGGGCTGCTGCCCGCGCCCGTTCATGTTGGGCAGGGGCCGGCCGGGCTCCAGCACCGTCAGCGGGCGGAAGTCATCGTACGCCGTCTCCCGGGCGCAGCTGACCTCCCAGCGTATGTCGAGGGGCGTCTCCGCTTGTACAGCCTTGGCCGGGGCCGCGCCTGCACGCCCGTCCAGGATGCAGAACAATGCCTCGCCCGGCTCCAGACGCAGGGGCATCGCGCCGCCCTCCAGGGCCACGGCTTCCTCCCGGTCAAACCACGGGTCGTACCACAGCACGGACGTGTCCGCCCTGTCCCGGAAGCGCACGCAGGTGTCCACGGCTTTCGTGACGCTCTCGTTGAAGAACATCACCGCCTGCCCGTCGGGATAGCTGACCGCCATGGCCCGCAGGTCGGGCCAGCAGCCCTCGCAGGCCACATGGGGCGGACACTCCGCCGCCACGCGCCCGGCCAGCTCCGCCAGCGGAACCACCCGAACGCTGGCCTGCAGCGCGTCCGCTGTCTCCGGCGGCAGGGGATGCTGCGCCGTGTCCAGGGCGGCAAGACCGTCCACCGCATACACGGGCAGGCCCTCCGCCGCAGCCCGGATGACGAACGCCGTTGTCTCCGGCTTGATGCACGCCGCCCAGGGCAGCAACAGGCAGGGATAGCACGCCGTGCCGATGTGCATCTGACCGTCCCGGATGACGGCCTCGTTCAGCGCATCGCAGGGAATCACGTCCGCGTCCAGTTGACGCTCCGCCAGCGCCCGCAGGGGCTTCTGGAACAGCATGGTTGCCCCGCCGCTCCATTCCGCCTCCGCGTGGTACAGAACCGCCGCGTCCGCCATGGGCGCGCCGTCACCCAGCAGATGCGCACCCCGCTGCATGAACCGCATCAGCTGCCCGAAGGCGTCAAACTGCGGGTTGTTGCCCCGGGCGTAGAAGTGGGGCGGGCAGTCCCGGTCGGGATAGGTCATGGAGAAGGCGTGGGGCGTGAATACATTGATCCCCCGCACCAGCATGTGGCAGGTCAGCCACCGCATCAGGGACACGCCCTCTGCCCAGCCGTAGTTGCCGAAGATCTCGCACAGGGCGCGGCCCTGCTTCTTCGGGTCGATGTGCGCGGCGGAGCTGGCCAGCTTCGCCAGGCCGAAGTGGAAGAATTCCCCGTCCGCGTCCCCGGCGATCCACTGGTGAATCCGCCCCGTGAACCCAGGTACAATCTGGTGATGCACCACGTCCACGCCGGCCATGTGCTGGCCCCGCATCTCCCGGAAGTAGTGGCCCACGCTGCAGCCCATGCGGGTGTGGGCGTTGTCGTCCTCAATGACGTGGCCGATGTATTCCACGCCGTGATCCGCGCACCACTGCCCCACCTGCCGGGTGAAGCACTGGTACACCAGCTCGGTCATGCTGTCCATGTAGCTGGAGCGGGTGCCGGCGGTTCTGTCCCCGGCCTCGTACCACAGCCCGGGCAGGCGGGTCAGGAACTCCGCGCCCCAGGCTTCCCGCAGCCTTTCCTCCAGCTGGCGGCTCCAGGGCAGGCGCACGTCCCGCTTGCCCAGGGTCTGGTCGAAGGGATAGCCCTTCACGTTGCCCAGCTCCGGCTCGTCGGAGAAGAACCCCGCGATCACCCCGCCGAAATCCGCCGCGTAGCGCTGATAGTGCTTCTCGTACACCTCGTCCAGCAGCACCCGCACGGAGTCCGCGTCGATCAGGTTCATGTAGTTCTCACGCCCGCCGAAATGCCGGGTGGTGAACAGCACGAACAGCCGGTACGCGCCCTCCGGCAGATCGAAGTACACAAAGCCGTTCTCCACCTGATCCGTCAGGTCGATCACGCCCTCGCCGCTGACCGCCAGGGTTTCCGTGTCCGGCTTGGGGACGGCCAGGATGCCCAGCAGCGTGCCGTCCCCGATAAAATTCTCCACCAGCACCGAGCCATCCCGGCAGGGGCCCAGGATATCCATGTGCCGCTCCGCCAGGTAGATCTTCGCCTTTTCCGGCTGCCGCTCAAAGCCCCCGTTGGCGTAGCCCGTGGGGAACTTGCGGTCGTCCAGGATCCACATGCGCATATGGCGCTTCTTCATTTCCGGCACCAGGAAGTCCAGCGTTGCCCACCACTTCGGGCCGCAGAAGTCCGGGTAGGGCCTGCTCTCCAGGCAGACCTCCTTTATCCCGCAACGCTCGATGGCGTCCAGCTCCTCCCGGATGGTGGCCTCATCCTCGCCCTTCATCCACAGGAAGGGCAGAATCCGCGGGGGCATACAGCCCTGGCGCAGGGTATCGTACTGCTTCATGCGTTATGTCCCTCCAGAGGCTTGCTGGTGGCCACGCAGATGGTGCGCAGCTCCGCCCAGGGCTCCTCGAACACCTTTGTGGGGTCGCCGGGCTGCCAGGGCCGGGTGCCGCAGTAGAAATGGTACAGCACCCCCTGCCAGTACACCATGGACGCCTTGTGGGCGTGGCCGCTGTCGTAGCTGCCGGGCGCGCCGTGGCCGATGATGGGCTGATCCACCTTCTCCCAGCGCAGCAGATCCCGGGACAGCGCAAGTCCTTCTTGTGCATGGCCCGGGCCCAGGCCGAAGTAGAAATTCAGCCACTGATCCCCGTCATGCACCACGTAGGGGTCGGAGACGAACCGCCGGTCCCAAGCCTCCGGCGTGACCCGCAAAACCGGGTTGCCCGTGTAGCGCGTCCAGTGCATCAGATCCTCCGAGAAGGCCACGCCCGTCTGCTCCGTCCAGGCGGCGGCCTCGTCCTTGGCGTTGTAGAACATCAGCCACCGGCCGCCCTCGCGGATGACGCAGGCCTTGTACAGCCCGCCCTTCTCCCAGCTTTCGCCGTCCTGCCAGGAAAACACCGGCTCGTCCAGCCGGTGCCACTCGGACAGATCCTCCTTCTCGCACCAGATCAGGCTGATCTGCGCCGGGCCGGTTTCATAGCCCTCGCCGGGGTAGGAGTGGTACACGCCCCAGTAACGGCCGTTCACCTTGCGCAGGGTGGGCACGTCCCACAGGCTGTCGCTTTCCTTGATCATCCAGGTCACCGCGCCGCCGCCCCGGTCCCAGCGGGTGCTGTCGCGGCCCAGGCGGGGGAGGATGATCCGCTCGTGCTGCCAGTGCACAAGATCGTCGGATACGGCCAGGGCGGACTGGTAGCCGACGCCGTCGTAGCCGGTATAGACCATATGGAACCTGCCGCCATGGCGGAACACGAAGGGGATATCCACGGATTTTTCGTCAAAGGCCCCGGGTACGCCGGAGCCGGTCAGCACCGGCTGCGGATAGCGGCAGGGGGTCAGATAGGGGGCGATGCGGGGATCCTGGATGGAGATCATCTTACTGTCCTCCTGATGGATTGATGGGGCCGTTCAGCCCGCGTGGGTGAAGGCGTTCCTGTGCAGATTACGGAACATGCCGTTTCCATTGCGGACTGCTTCGCAGCCGCTCGGAAACTCTGTTGTCTTTGAGGGTATGCCTGGGCTGCCGCCCAGACCTGCGCAGGGGCTAACGCCGCCCCTGCACCCGCGCAAGGAGCTTCGCCCCTTGACCCTTTTTCGCTGGCGCGCTCCATGGGGGTGGGTTTAACCCTTGCACAGCCAGGTATATTCGCCCGAGCCGACATGCTCGTCGACATCCCCGGCCTCGGTGCGGATATGGGCGGTGGTATTCGGTGGCACGGTCACCTGCAGGCGCACGCCGTCGGCCTCCCGCGTCCATGCCACGGCCAGGCGGCCGTAGGGATGGGTCATCCACACGCTGACGCGGTCGATGCCCTGGGCGAAGTGCGGGCAGACCGTCAGCTGGTCGAACTGCTCATGGATGCGGATGGAGCCAATGCCCCCCAGCCCGCAGAAGAACCACTCGTCCAGGCTGCCCAGCATCAGGTGGTTCTGGGAGCCGTGGGGCCGGGCGGGGTCGGGGCCGTCCCATTCCTCGGTGAGGGTGGTGGCCCCGCAGCGCACCTGATAGCCGTAGCCGGGGGTGTCGGTGATGTTCGTCATGGTGTTGATCAGGTCGGACATGCCGCTGTGCATCAGCGCGGCCACCAGGTAGGGATGGCCCACATCCCCGGCGGTGATGGCGTAGTTCCGCTTGACCACCTCGTCCCGCAGCTGCTTGAGGGCCTTCTCGCGGTATTGATCCGGCACCAGCCCCGCCATCAGGCTCAGGGCCTGACAGGCCTGGCTGCCGTTGGCGTAGCGGCCCGTCTGATCGTCCAGGAACTGGGCGTTGTATTCCTCCTTCACATACGCCAGCTGGCTTGCGTAGGCCTCCGCCTCCTCCGGCATATCCAGCAGCCGGGCGGTGCGGGCCATGATATCCAGGTCAATGGCATACAGGCAGGTGGCGGTCACGGGCACCGGGGTGTTCTGGGAATAGGGAGTGCAGGGGCCGATGTCCAGCCAGTCCCCCAGGCCGTGGTGCAATACCCCGTGATGGGTGCGCCCGGTCAGGTAGTCCACATAGCGCTTCATGGTGGGATAGGCCTGGCGCAGAGCCCGGAGGTTGCCGTATTTGCAGTACACATGCCAGGGGTTCAGCACGCAGGCGCTGCCCCATTCCGGGGAGTCCACGAAGCCCTTGTGCCACTTGTCGAAGCCCGTGACGTATTCCGGGCAGATGTCCGCCACCATGCCGCTGTCCCGCTGGGCGTCGGCCATGTCCTGCTCCACCTTCTCGTACAGGCTCTGCAGATCCCAGCTGCACAGCATGGCCGGGCCGATCAGGTGCGTCTCCTCCAGCCAGGGGAGTTTCTCCCGGTGGGGGCAGTCGGTGAAGTAGCTCTTGATGTTGGAAAGCATGGCCTGGCGGATGATCCCGTGAATCCGGTTGAACAGCTCATTGGAGCAGTCGAAGCCGCCGGTTTCCTCCAGGTCGGGATAGATGAACTCGCCCTGCAGGCTCTCCAGCACGGGCATGTCCGTCAGGGGAGAACCGGCGGGGGCCGCGCCCTCCACCGCCACGTAGCGGAAGCCTGTGTAGGTGAAGTCCGGCGCGAACTCCTGCACCTCATCATCGTTCAGAATGTACGTCCAGGCATAGCCCCTGCCCGTGACCTTCTGGTCGGGCAGACCGTCCGCGCCGAGGATCTCGCCGGGGGTCATGACCACCCTGCGCCCGGCCATATGCCCGTCGGTGCGCAGGCGGAGGCGTACCCAGCCGGAGAAGTTCGTCCCCAGGTCGTACAGGTCGCGGCCATCGGGAAGGCGCGTCACCTTCACCGGGGTGTAGCGCTGCATCACCTTCTCCGGCGCAATGGCCTGGGCCCGCAGCGTCGCCTCCGGCGCGGGAACGACGGGCGCGGCTTCCCATGCGCTGTCGTCGAACTCCGGCAGGGATGTTTCCGCGAAGGGGATGCGCCCGTCATAGTCCTCGCCGCCGTAAATGCAGCAGAAGCCGACGGGACTTTCCCCCATGCGCCATTCGCCGTCGGAGAGCACATACGTCCGCGTGCCGTCCGCATACTCCAGGCGAAGCTGGCACAGCAGCTTGCGCTGGCCATAGCTGCGGGGGAAGTAGACATACCGTCCGCCGCGCACGTTGTACATGCCGTCGCCCAGCTTCACACACAGGGCGTTGTCCCCCTCGCGGAGGAGCTCGGTGACATCATAGGTGGTATAAAGGGCGGTTTTGCGATAATCCGTCCAGCCGGGCTCCAGCACCGCGTCGGTGACGGCCTGGCCGTTCATCATGCACACCCCGTGGCCCAGCGCGCACAGCGACAGCCGGGCTGCCCGCAGGGGCCTGTCCACCCGGAACACCCTGCGGAAGAGGTGGTATACTTCATCCTGATTTTCGCCGATCCACTGGCCCTTCCAGTCCCCGGGGGTCAGCATGGCGGTTTCAAAGCGGGCCTGACCGCTGGTGATCTCCTCACGACCCGCGTCGGAATGGGCGGTGACGCTCACCTGCCAGCGGTAGGCGGTTTCGGGGGCCAGGGGCGCACCCTTGTATTCGATCTGGTTCATGCGGGGGCTTTCCACCGCGCCGCTGTCCCATACAGGCGTATCCCCCTGCCATACCCGCAGGCGATAGCTTTCCTGCATCCAGTTGTCTGCGGCGTTCTCCACCCGCCAGGAAAACACCGGGCGGGGCGTATCGATATTCAGCGGATCCCTGCGGTTTTCCGTGCGAAGCTGCGTCAGTACGCTCACGGGCGTCTCCTTCTGCCGGATCTGCCGGCGTATCCATTTATCTGCGATCATTGGGTATATTGTACCATGATTCGCCTGTCCTGCCAATGCAAACGGGCACTTTTCTGCCGATGGACAACAATACGGGGAAGGGGCAAATGCGCTTTGCCTGCCCCTTCCCCGCCTCCGTCAAGGAGTGTCAGTATCGTTGGTCAGCTGTGGATCAGTCCACGATGGAGTTGGCGTTGAGCATGGCGATGGTCTCGTCGAAGTCCTCGTCGGACTGGGACTTGACGCCCTGCACATACTTCTCCCAGGCAGCGTCGTCCTTGACGTCGTACTGGCCGGTGATGAACTTCAGGGCCTCTTCCTTGGCGTACAGCTCGCAGGCGGAGGTCAGCTGAGACTTGGCGGCAGACTGGTCGGCGTCCAGGGACAGCGCGGCGGGACGGTCATAGGGAGACACGGAATCTTCGCCGCCCAGACGGTCGGACTCGATCCAGTACTTGCCCATGTAGTAGCCGTCGGTGGGGTTCCACCAGGGTTCGGGGTTGGAGGACACCTGCACCATGGCGGAGAAGTTGATCGGGATGAAGGGGATGCCGGAGCGGCACACGGAGGAAGCCATCAGGCCGTAGTTGGCGGACTCCAGGGCGGGAGAGGAGCCTTCGGGCGCGACCATGATGTCGTCCACGTAGGTCTTGGCGCCGTCCTCACCCACGGTGTAGGACACGCCCTCGATGCCCCAGTTCATCAGGGTGACCATCTCATCGGAATACTGGTAGTCGATCATGGCCACGCAGTACTCGGGATACTCGGTCTCGCCGCCGATGAAGGTGCCCAGCAGCGCGTTGTCAAAGAACTTGCCGCCCAGCTTGGAGCCCCACTTCCAGGCAGTGCCGTACTTGGTGTTGGAGGGCAGGTAGGCCAGGCCCCATTCCACGGAGGAATCAGCAGGCACGGCGGTGTTCCAGCCAGCGGCGGAACCGGCCCACAGGTTGGGGCAGATCACGGCGTAGCCCTTGGCGGCCTTTTCCTGGGAAGCATTGTAGTCGGAGGTGGCCAGCTCGGGATCGATGTAGCCGGCGGCATACAGCTCAGCCAGGTAGGTCAGCATCTCGCGGAAGTTGTCCTCGATGGGGCCGAAGGACCATTCGGAGCCGTTCCAGTACAGGGTGTCCCAGGTGTGGTACGCGCCCACGAAGCCGCGGTAGAAGGCATAGTCCTTGGTGGAGTTCATCATGACGTAGGAAGCGTCAACCTCGCCCGCGTCGATCTTGGCCTTCAGGGTGGCGCACAGCTCGGTGAACTCATCCAGGGTGGTGGCGGGGGTCAGACCCAGCTTCTGCATCACGTCGAAGCGATAGGCATAGGCGGTGAAGGACTGGGCGCCCATGATGTTCTCGGTGTTCTGGGTGCCGTTCCAGAAGACGTAGGCGGAGCCGTCGGCGTTGTAGTGATACTTTTCGCCCTGGGGATGGCCCGCGATGTACTCCTTGTAGTAGTGGATGTAATCCTCATACTCGGCCAGGTTCAGCACAACGCCTTCCTCGCCGTATTCCTGGATGGCGCCGCCCTGGGAGTAGCTGTTGATGTCAGCCACGCTGCCGGCAGCCAGCTTGGTCAGCTCGTTGGCGCGGAAGTCGGCCCAGGGGGTCTCGGCGAACTCGATCTCAACGTCGACGCCCAGGTAGTGCTCCATGGCCTGCTCCCAGAGCTTCTGGATCTGGGTGCCGGTGCTGGACTGGTTGAACAGGGCGATGTTCGCCTTGATCTTCAGCACGCCGCCGGGGATCTCGGGCAGCACCATGCCGTTGTCGGCGGCGGTGGCCCAGGTGGAGAAGTCGATGGTCCACTGATCGTCGGGGATCTCAGCGCCCGCGACGCTCAGCATGCCCAGCGCCATCATCAGCGCCAGCAGTGCGGAAAGGAACTTTTTCATGCGGAAAGTACCTCCTTGTCGTTTTGCCGCCGAAGCGGCGTTTTTATTGAATGGCAATGCATGCCATTGCAAACGGGGAATGCGTCAGCCCTTCACCGCGCCGACCTGAACGCCGGTGGCGAAGTACTTCTGCAGGAAGGGGTAGATGACCATGACCGGCAGGGCCGTGGCCACGATGCAGGCGTACTGCACGCTCAGGCGGTTGAGCTGGCCGTTGTTCATGGCGTTGGTGACCTCCTGCATGTCCGAGCCGGCGGAGGTGAACACGATCTTGCGCAGGATCATCTGGATGGGCTGCTTGGACGCGTCGCTGATGTAGAGCAGGGCGTCGTAGTAGCTGTTCCACATGCCCACCACGGCGAACAGACCGAAGCTGGCGTACAGGGCCTTGGCCAGGGGCACGTAGATCTTGATAAGGATCTGGAACTCGTTGGCGCCGTCAATGCGGGCGGACTCGCGCAGGGCGGGGGAGATGCCCTTGTAGAACGCCCGGTAGACGAAGACGTTGTACGCGCTCAGGGCATTGGGGAGGATCAGCGCCCACCAGGTGTTGAGCATGTGCAGGTTCTTGATCAGCAGGTAGGTGGGGACGGTGCCGCCGGAGAAGAACATGGTGATGAGCAGCAGCACCGAGTACAGCTTCTTGAACACGAAATCCGGGATGCTCATCACGTAGGCCAGGAGGGAGGTCATCGTCAGGTTGACGATGGCGAAGCCCAGGCAGATGATGACGGTGTTCAGATACGAGCCCCAGATGTTGGCTTCCTTGAACAGCAGCTCATACCCGATGGTGGTGAATTCCCTGGGGAACCAGCTGACCTGACCGGTGGTGATCATGGAGTTGCTGGAGAAGGAAACCGCCACCACGTTCAGGAACGGGTACACGAAGACGATGGACGCCAGGATGAAGAAGATGATCAGGATCACATCCACGGCAAAGCTGCCGACCTGGATCTTGTTCTTGTTCCTGGCCCCGCTGAAGCGGAGATGCTGGGTTGCGTTGGTCATGGTTCTCCCTCCTTACCACAGGCTGTTCTCGGGGTTCATCCTGCGCACGATCATGTTCGTGCCCCACACCAGGGCAAAGCAGATGACTGAGGAGAACAGGTTGACGGCCGTCGAGTAGCTGAACTTGCCGTTTTCGATACCCTGGTGGTAAACGAAGGTGGACAGCACCTCCAGGGCGGAGCGGTTGGTGTCGTTCTGCATCAGCAGGATCTTGGTGAAGTCCGCGCTCATGACCGAGCCCACGTTCATGATCAGCAGGGTGGTGGTGGTGGGCAGGATGGCGGGCCAGGCGATGTGGCGGATCTTCTGCAGGCGGTTGGCGCCGTCCAGGTTGGCCACGTCGTACAGGGAGGTATCCACGTTGGACAGGGCCGACAGGTACATGATCGAGCCCCAGCCTGTTCCCTGCCAGACGGCTGAGCCAATGTACTCCAGCAGGAAGTAGGTATCGCCGTCGTTCATGTTGATGCGGGCCATCCCGAACAGGGAGCGGATGTCGTTGAACATACCGTTGATGGAGCCGAAGCTGTTGAGCATGGAGCAGATGACCACCACGGAGATGAAGTGGGGGATGTAGGAGGCCGTCTGCACGACGCGCTTGAAGCGGGGGGCCTTGAGCTCATTGAGCATCAGGGCGAAGAGGATGGGCATGGGGTAGGTGAAGATCAGCGTCAGCACGCCCACGCGGAAGGTGTTCCAGATGATGTAGCCGCTGTTGACGTTCTTGAAGAAGGTCTGGAAGTTCTTGTAGAACGGATCCAGCCAGGCGCTGCCCCACACGCCCTTGGATGCCTTGTAGTTCTTGAAGGCGATCAGGACGCCGTAGATGGGCACGTACTTGAAAATGATCAGCAGAGCCATGGGCAGAAGGGACATGAGGATCAGCAGCTTCTGCTCCCACATCCGCTTCCAGATGGTCTTTTTCGGACTGTTAACAACGGGAGAACGCGTCGCCCCTCTGGCAGTCATGCAAGGTCACCCTCTCAAAAGAAATGATATTGTCTGAATTTTACCGAATTTCTGCCAATTAAGCCATGGAAAAATTCTCTTGCTTTATGCAAATATCTTAGTTTCCGCAGGAGAATTCGGCCATATCGCACAAATATAATGCTTGTTGAACGCGCCGCATGGCGGATCGGGGCGGGAAAAGCCGGTTTTTCTCCGGGCGCGTTCTTGCCAAGGACGGCTTCCTGTATTAGAATATCGGTAAAGAGTCACGGCCGAACCATGCAATTTCCTGTCGCTGCCGGAGGTCCTATGACAAAACGTCGCTTTTCCCGCAGATCGCTTACGCTGCGCAGGCAGCTGCTGATGCTCATGTGCATTGCGGTGGTGTGCATTTCCGCCATCCTGCTGTGGAGCAATTACAGCTACACCCGCACCCAGAAGGAGAACCTGGAGAACTACCAGGCGCTGTATTCCGCGCAGCTGGCCCAGTCGGTGCGGCAGTCCTACGTGTCCTACAAGAACATCGCCTATTCCGTGGCGTACAACAACGCCGTGCAGGACTACGTGGAGCTGACCGATGCCGCCGAGCGCTACGACGCCTACCAGCAGATCTACAACCTGCTCAACAATACCGTCGCCCTCAACGCCAACCTGATGGATATCGCCGTCATCAGCCCGGAGGGCAACTCCATCTCCCTGTACACCTCGCCCCAGGTCTATGAGCGCTACGCCGGGGACATCCAGACCTCCAGCTACGCCTTCCAGAGCCGGGGAACCCTCCGGGTGGCCGGAACGGAGTGCCATATCCTGTCCATCCCCATTCATCGCCTGTCCGTCACCGGGCAGAACCGCTACCTGGGCACGGTGTTCCTGGCCATCAACAACAACCGCTTCTTCAATACCGACGCCGCCCCCGATACCACGCCTTATGCCGGCGTGACGCCGGAAATCCTCCTTGCGGACGAGTACGGCAGCCTGGTCTACGGCAGCGAGACGCTCTTCCGCCAACTGCCGGAGGGCCTGCAGACCGGGGACGGCCAGACGGATGTGCGCATCCAGGGCACGCGCTACTTCATCCGCGTGTATTCGGTGACGGACTCGGGCAGCCGATTGTACATCCTCTTCGACGTGGCCCACGACCTGCGCTCCTCCCAGATGGTGAGCCTGCGCCTGAGCGCCAGCATCCTGATGATCCTGGTGCTGATGCTCATCTGCTTCATCGCCACCTGCTTCCCGGTATCCTCCTCCCTGCGGGATCTGACGCGCATCATGCAGCGGATCTCCGAGGGCGGGCAGAAGAACGTCCACGAGGGCGCGGATCCCGACAGCCGCCGTTACAGCTGCTCGGAGATCAGAGACATCTTCCATTTCTTCCATGACATGCTGCTGGAGCTGGAGCATCAGAACCAGGTGATTATTGACAACTACACCAAGATGATGGATCTGGAGCTGAACAACCGGCAGACGGAGATCGCCTTCCTGCGCAGCCAGATCAATCCCCACTTCCTCTATAACACCCTCACCGCCATCTGCGGCATGTCCGCCGACGGGCAGAACGATGAGGTGATCGAGGTGACGGGGGCCCTGGCCAACATCTTCCGCTACAGCATCCAGGGCAGCGACATGGTGTCCCTCACCGAGGAAATGACCATTGTGGACGCGTACCTGAAGATCCAGTCTCACCGCTTTGAGGACCGCTTCCGGGTGCGCTTCGCCCTGGAGGAGGACACCCTCGACTGCCGCATCCCCAAGATGATCATCCAGCCCCTGGTGGAGAACGCCATTGTTCACGGCATGGAGCCCAGCCTGAGGCCCGGCGAACTGACCATCGCCACCTTCCTGGAGGAGGACAACCTGGTCATTGACATCCGGGACACGGGCGTGGGCATGTCCGAAGAGCGGCTGGCCGCCATCCGGGAGGGACTGAGCGAATCCACCGTCCACCGCTCCAGCAACGCCCCCGACCATCTGCGCGCCATGGATGACAAGCACCACGAGGGTATCGGCATCCTGAACGTGAACAGCCGCATTGTGCTGTACTACGGCAAGGCGTACGCCATGACCATTGACTCCCGCGAGGGGGAGGGTACGGGCATCCGCATCCGCATACCCACCGCCCCGCCCCGCCGCGGCTGAGAAAGGAGCAGCCATGTATTCCGCCATTGTGATTGATGATGAGAAGTGGGTCATCAAGAGCCTGAAGGCAACCCTGCGCGACATGGAGCATTTCACCTTCACCGCCGAGTTCAACGACGGGCTTTCCGCCTATGACTATCTGCGGGAGAAAAAGCCCGACCTGGCCTTTGTGGATGTGCGTTTGCCCGGGATGGGCGGGCTGGAGCTGCTGCGCAAGGCCAAGGAGGACGGGCTGCCCACGCTGTTCATTGTCATCAGCGGCTACGCGGATTTCGCCTACGCCCAGTCCGCCATGCTCTACAACGCCCTGGGCTACTGCGTCAAGCCCTTCAGCCGGGAGGAGCTGATGCACGTGGTGGACAAGGCCTGCGGCATCCTCGATGCAAGGAACCGTCCCCCGGAAAAGGCCGCGCCTCCCGCCGCCCCCACCCGCAACAAGGCCGTCAACGCCATGCTGGCCTACATGGACGAGCATTACATGGAGGATATCTCCATGCAGACCCTGGCGGATCTGTGCCACATGAACCTGAACTACGCCGGGCAGCTGTTCCGCCAGACCATGAACCAGACCCTCAACAGCTACCTGACCGACCTGCGCATCCGCCACGCCATCGACCTGCTCACCACCACGGACCTGCCCGTGTCCCAGGTGGCGGCCATGGTGGGGTATCACGATTACTTCTACTTCGCCCGGGTGTTCAAGAAAACCACGCAGGTGACGCCCAGCAGCTACCGCCACGAGGAGGAACCGGCCCCATGAACAAAACCCTGCGGATGATCCTGTGCCTGTGCCTTGGCCTGTCGCTGCTCACGGGCTGCGCGGGGGGAACGCCGGCGGAGAAGGCCCAGCCCCGGCTGGATGTGAGCATCGGCTTCTGGAACATTGACCGGATGAACGATGTGCAGCAGGACGCCATGCGCGAGTATATGGAGAACCTGCTGAACATCAGCATCACGCCGGTATCGGTGGACTGGGTGAATTACAAGGAATATTATCAGATGCTCAGCGCCACCGACAGCCTGCCGGACGTGTTCACCACCCTGACCATCTCCTCCAACGACGCCAACGACACGGCCTTTTACGAGAACCTGATTGAAACCGGGCGCATCCAGCCCCTGCCGGAGGATCTCTCCGCCTACCCCAACCTGGAGCGCACCATGGCCCTGGTGGACTACACCGCCTGGAAGGACGGGCGGTATTACGCCATCCCCCGCATTTCCTTCCTGGATACCATCCTCTCCAGCACGGACGCGGCCATGATCGTCCGCCGGGACTGGATGGACAGCCTGGGCCTTAACAACCCGCAGAACCTGGAGGAATTCATTGACCTGGTCGCCGCCTTTGCCCGGGAGGATCCCGACGGCAACGGCGCGGACGACACCATCGGCTACAACGTGAACAACCTTTCCGCCCTGGGCAAGTGGGTGATGCTGGGCATCGCCCCGGACTGCAACACCTACGACTGGGTGGAGCGGGACGGGCGGTACATCCCCTCCTGGTACAGCGAGGACTTCCGCCGGGTGGTGGAGGCCTACCGGGCCATGTACGAGACCGGGGGCCTGGATCCGGACTTCTACGTGAAGAACCCCCAGGAGGTGCTGGCGGACTTCGCTGCGGGCCGGCTGGGTGCGCTGGAGTACAAGTCATCCCCCGCCGCCATGCAGGAGCTGGCGGAGCAGTGGTACCAGTACCAGACCGAGCCCTTTGAGGAATGCGTGGACGTGCTGCCCATGTTTCCCGCCCCCGACGGGGTGATCTACTGCAACAGCAGCCTGCCCTTCTGGTCGGAGTCCTTTATCTCCTCCAATGTGGATGCCGAGAAGCTGGACCGGATTCTGCGCCTGTTCGACTACCTGCTCTCGGACGAGGGGGTGTTCATGGGCAAGTACGGGCTGGAGGGCATTGACTACCGCCGGAACGAGGACGGCACCTGCACCCTGCTGGTGGAGGCGGAAACCGGCACCCTCCGGGATGCGCTGAACAGCAAGTATCCCTCCATGACGCTGTTTGCGGGGCTGGCCACCTGGGGCGGCTCCGACCAGGACTTCGAGCTGACGGAGATGAACTTCATCCGTTACGGGGAATCCAGCGTGGTGCTTGCCAGCAGGAGCGTCAGCCAGGCCCGGGAGCAGGCCACGCCGGTGAAGCGCCCGGAGCGGTTCATGATTTACCCCAAGGAATCCTCGGAGCGGTTCTCCACCGCTACGGCCTTCCAGGAATTCGTGAAGGTCATCCTGGGGGAGGAGGATCCCCTGACCATGTGGGATCGGGTGATCGAACAGATGCGCACGGACGGCATCGAGGACTACATCCAGCGGCAGAACGACCAGTACTGGCTCAGCCTGAGCCCTGCAGACAAAGGAGAAAAATGATATGCACGGCATTACCCTTCGGACAGCCCCCTCGGACTGGGAGATTCTTCAGCAGGAAAACGGCTATGCCACCGCAATTCTGGCGGGTGAATTCCAGGTGCACCCGGCGGCCATTGCCGTGGGTGTGGAAAAAGTCACCCCCGTGTACCGGGTGGTGCGGGAGGACGACAACGCCGCCGTCATCCCCTGGACGCCCATGACCGCCCGAGTGAACCCTGACTTCACCGGCGATTTCGAGCAGACCATCCGCATCCCCGCCGGCGGGCTGTACCGCATCGAAACCAGCCTGGAAACCAAGAGCACTCAGCCGGGCATCACCTGGCTGTACCGGGGCGATGTGGTGCTGCACCTGGGCGTGGGCAATGTGTTCATCATCGCCGGGCAATCCAACTCCGCCGGGCATGCCTGGGACTACGCCATGGATCCCCCACGGCTGGATGTGCACCTGTACCGCAACCGCAGCCGCTGGGATCTGGCTACCCATCCCATGAACGAGAGCACCGGCGCGGGCTCGCTGCCCAATGAGGAAATGGGCATCCCCGGCGTATCGCCCTACCTGTCCTTCGCCAAGAACTTCGCGGATTTCTCCCGCTGCCCGGTGGGCCTGGTGCAGACGGCTCTGGGCGGCTCCCCCATGTCCCGGTGGACGCCGGAGGATGGCGACCTGTACCGGAACATGCTGGACAAGATCCACCAAACCCACGGCCGCTACGCAGGCGTGCTGTGGTACCAGGGCTGCTCCGACGGCGACGGGGAAAACGCGCCGAGGTACCTGGCCCGCTTCACTGCCATGGTGGAGGCCCTGAGGAAGGAGCTGGGGTACGTGATTCCCTTCTTCACCTTCCAGCTGAACCGCTGCCTGGACTGCCATGAGGACGATGCCTGGGGCCGGGTGCGCCAGGCCCAGCTGGACGCGGCCCGAACGCTGCCGGGGGTGCATATCCTCTCCACCACCAACTGCGCCATGTCCGACGGCATCCACAACAGCGCCCATGCCCAGATGATGCTGGGCGAAAAGCTGGCCCGCCACGCGGCCCACTATCTGCTGCCGGGCTTCCCGGAATTCGAGGCGCCCGCGCTGCGCAGCGCGGTGATGCAGGAGGACGGGCGGCTGTGCCTGACCTTCGACCATATGGCGCTGGGCTTCGTGTGCTTCGGAGACGGCGTGCAGCAGCGGGGCTTCACCCTGGAGGATGCGGAGGGCGTGATTGCCCTCACGGGCTTCCGGGCGAACAGGGAGGACCGCAACCACATCTACCTGACGCCGGAGCGCAGGCCCGGCCCGGGAGCGGTGCTGTCCTTTGCGTGGGAGGAGGATCCCACGCGCTTCCCGCCGGTGGACGAGGTAACCTACCTGCCGCCGCTGTCCTTCTACCGCCGTCCCCTGGACTGACAGTTTCAGACAACTCCACGGGATCGCGCCAGCGAAAACGGGCCAAGGGGTGAAACCACTTGCGCGGGTGCAGGGGCGGCGTTAGACCCTGCGCAGGTCTGGGCGGCAGCCCAGCGTCCCCTAAAAAACAAGAGAGTTTCCGGGCGGAATGCCCCGCATCCCGCGATGGAAACGGCAGATACGCGCAACCCCAAGTGAACGCGCCAGCGAAAACGGGTCAAGGGGTGAAACCCCTTGCGCGGGTGCAGGGGCGGCGTCAGCCCCTGCGCAGGTCAGGGCGGCAGCCCAGCGTCCCCTAAAAAAACAAGAGAGTTTCCGGGCGGGATGCCCCGCATCCCGCGATGGAAACGGCAGATTGATCCAACATCACGGGAAACACCTGATTCCACCGCACAGAAAGGATATGACGCCCATGGACAGCAAGCGCAAGCAGCCCATCGACTGGTCGGACGTCCAGCACAATACGCCGGAATGGTTCCGGGATGCCAAGTTCGGCCTGTTCTTCCACTGGGGCCCCTATAGCGTGCCCGCCTGCATGAACGAGTGGTATTCCCGCAACATGTACTGCAAGGGCCTGGAGCAGAACCGCTACCACGAGGAGCATTACGGCAAGCTCCATGACTTCGGGTACAAGGACTTCATCCCCATGATGACAGGCGAGGGCTTCGACCCCGAGGCCTGGGCCGACCTGGTGGTGCGCTCCGGCGCGAAGTACGCCGGCCCTGTTACCGAGCATGCCGATAATTTCTCCATGTGGGACAGCCGGGTCAACCCCGTCAACAGCATGGCCATGGGTCCCCACCGGGACGTGTTCGGCGAGTGCGCGGAGGCCTTCCGCCGCCGGGGCATCAGGGTGCTGGCCACCTTCCACCACCAGTGGCTGTGGGGCTGGTTCATGTCCACGGACAACGAGGCCGACGTCTACGACCCCGCCAACGAGGTCTTCTACGGCCCCGCCCTGCCCCTGGAAACCAACCGATACATGCCCTACCGCCTGCCCGACGACCGCTTCAACGCCACCTGGCGGGACAAGGTGATCGAGGTCATCGACCGCTACAGCCCCGACGCCGTGTACTTCGACAGCCGCAGCTGCATCATCGGCGAGGAATACCGCCATCAGGTGGCGGAGTACTACTACCGCCATACCGGTTCGGACGCGGGCATTATCACCTACAAGCAGGAGGACTTCCCCCAGGGCATCGGCGTGTACGACCTGGAGCGGGGCCGCTTTGCCGAGCCCCGGCCCTTCGTCTGGCAGAGTGACGACCGCCTGGAGGACAACGTCACCTGGTGCATCGTGCAGAACCCGAAGTACAAGTCCGCCTCGGCCATTATCCGCCAGCTGTGCGATATCGTGTCCAAGAACGGCAATCTCCTGCTGAACGTGGGCCCCCGGGCGGACGGCTCCTTCCATCCGGACGCCGTGCGGGAGCTTGAGCGCGTGGGCGACTGGCTGGCCCTCAACGGCGAGGCCATCTACGGCACGCGTCCCTTCGTGGTGGCGGGGGAAGGCCCCAGCGTGGGCGGGGACTTCCAGTATGACGTGAATCTGCTCAACGACCAGCTGCGCAACGGCGGCGAGGCCCACATGGAGGATACCGACCTGGGTGCGCGGGACTTCCGCTTCACCACCCGGGAGGGGCATCTGTACGCCATCGCCATGGGCTGGCCGGAGAGTGGGCAGCTGACCATCGCTACCCTGCGCCGGGGCGGCCCGAGGGGGGATATCGCCTCTGTGCAGATGCTGGGCGTGCCGGGGAAGCTGACCTTCCGGCAGACGGAGGAGGCCCTGGTGGTGCAGCTGCCCGAGGAGCGGCCCTGCGACCACGCCTGGGTGCTGAAGATCGACTGATGAAAGAGTCAACAAAGTGGCCTTTGGGCCACTTTGTTGAGGTTTGCGCCCGCTTGCTGGTCGGCTGGCTGCACCAGCCTCCCGGCCGCGCGCGAGCGGCAGGAAGCGATTTTGCAGGGCAAAATCGCGCGAAGGATGACGCGCATGTCGTTAGCCTTCGATGGCAGTCTGCCGACGGCAAATGACTGAAACGGACAAATGACTTTTGTGGTAATCTGAAACGCCGGGGAGCATTGCGGCTCTCCGGCGGTTGTTTGTACTCAAGGCCCGTCTGTGTTCAGCTGATAAGTGCAGTATAAAACCTGCATGTTCTGCGTCGCGGTGCGCCCGTCGCGCACCGTGACTCCTGCACCGGAGGAACC
>JAXEEE010000053.1:0-3787 GCA_034104265.1 Eubacteriales bacterium
GTAGCCCGGGGCTGTGCCCCGGGGGCGGGTCGTTTTCCGCTCCGCGGAAAACTTTCCTGACACTCGCGCACGGCCGGGAGGGGGGCAAAGCGCCCCGACCAGTGAGCGAGTGCAAAACTCAAAAAAGTGGCCCGCAGGCCACTTTTTTGACGCCGCCGTCAGGCGGCGCCTCGGGCGATGTCGTTCGTGTCGATATGTCCCCGGTAGACAATGAACCGCTGGTACAGGAATTCCAGCACGAAGTTCGCCAGCAGGTTGATCGCCTCAATCAGCCACGCGTGAACCCCCGCCCGCTCCAGCAGCGTCCCCCACCAGGCCGAGGCCGGCGTGAACACCACGTAGAACAGCGCCACCAGCAGCATCGAGCGCACCAGCGGCGCGTCCGAGCGGAAGGTGTAGCGGCGGTTGAAGGTGAAGTTCCAGATCACCGACAACACCAGCGACGGCACATGGCTCATCCAGTAGCTCTCCAGCCCCAGCACATCGTGCAGAAGCGCGAAGGACAGCACCTGAATGATCCCCGCCGAAATGGAAAACAGCGTGAACTTCACCGCCTGCCACAGATTCTTGTTCATGGCATTCATCTGTGTATCATCCTTTCATCAGGTCCACGGGACGGACAAGCAGCAGCCCCTCCGTCCCCGGCGGAAGCTCCGCCGCGGTTTCCCCCGCCCGGAAGGCCGCGCAGCCGCCCTGGCTGTCTCCCTCGCAGATGCTGTCAATCAGCAGCGTCAGCGGCGCGTGATCCCGGCATTGGGCCGCGTACTCCGCCCGTGCGCCGCCCCGCCATTCCTCCGGCGTGTAGCCGCAGTACACCGGCCAGAAGAGGATGTCCTCCCCCAGGCGGAAGCGAGCCTGCGTGTCGTCCCACAGATCCCCGCACAGGGCCACGGCGCACTTCCATCCCCGGCAGGTGAAGCACACCGGCTCCGCGCCCTCCCGGCAGCGGCCGTCGGTGCGGCGGAAATCCTTCCAGCCCCGGGACATGCGGCGGTAGCAGCAGACAATCTCGCCCCGCTCCACCAGCATGCAGGAGGAATACAGCGTCTCCCCCTCCCGCTCGATGAAGCCGAACAGCACGTCCACCCCAAGGCTCCGGGAGGCCTCCCGAATGCGGCGGATGGGCGCGTCATCCCGGGTCAGAGCCATGCCCGGTCGGTATCGTAGTCCCAGCACAGGCTGTCGAAGCCCTGCAGAAAGCCTCTCCGAAGCAGACCAGCGCCGCGCCCCGGCCCGCCGCTTCCGCCATGGTATCCAGCATGGTGGCCAGGTTGGCGGGCACATCCCCGTTGACAAAGGCTTTGGACGCCAGGGCGATGACGATGTCCTCCATGGCCGTCCCCTTACACCAGCCGCAGGGCGGGGGTGGCGTTGAGGGTCATGGGGGCGATTTCGCCCTTCATCAGCCGGTAGTAGGCTGCCGAGCCAATCATGGCGGCGTTGTCGGTGCAAAGGCCCAGCCGGGGCATGTACAGGGGGATGCCCGCCTTGTCGGCGGCCTCCTGCATCATGCGGCGCAGCAGGCTGTTGGCGGACACGCCGCCCGCCATGGCCAGGGCCGGAGCGTGGGTTTCCGTAGCCGCCAGGATGGCCTTCTCCACCAGCGCGGACACCACCGCGTACCGGAAGGAGGCCGCCATATCCGCCTTGGGCAGGGGCTCGCCCTTCATCTCCAGCTTGTTGGCGGCGTTGAGGAAGGCGGTTTTCATGCCGGAGAAGGAGTAATCGTACCGCCCCGGGGTGTGGGGATGGGGCAGGGACAGGTAGTGGGGGTCGCCCTCCTCGGCCAGGGCATCGATCCTCGGCCCGCCGGGATAGGGCAGCGCCAGCACCCGCGCCGCCTTGTCGAAGGCCTCGCCCGCCGCGTCGTCCATGGTCTGGCCCAGCAGCTCGTAGCAGCCGTAGTCCGTCACCCGCACCAGGTGGCTGTGTCCGCCGGACACCACCAGGCACACAAAGGGCGGCTGCAAATCAGGATGGGTCAGGTAATTGGCGGAAACGTGACCCTCAATGTGGTTCACGGGGATCAGGGGCTTGCCCGCGGCATAGCTCAGACCCTTCATGCAGCTGACGCCGGTGAGCAGCGCGCCCACCAGCCCCGGGCCGTAGGTGACGGCGAGGGCATCCACGTCAGCAAGGCCCATGTTCGCCTCCCGCAGGGCCTGATCCACCACCCGGTCGCAGGCCTCCACATGGGCGCGGCTGGCGATCTCCGGCACCACGCCGCCATAGAGGGCGTGGAGGTCGATCTGGCTGAACACCACATTGGCGATGATCCTCCGCCCGTCCTCGACAATGGCGGCGGCGGTCTCGTCGCAGGAGGTTTCCAGGGCCAGGATGCGCACATGCTCCTTGTGGCGGAGGGCCTCCGCCTGAGCCTGAACCGATTCCGAATACGTCATGGGTACATCACCTGCTATGCTTCAAGATTACCACGGCCAGCAGCAGCGTCAGCAGCATGCCGCCCAGCCAGCTGGCCCCCAGCAGGGCCGCGTAGGTTGTGAAAAAGCGGATGGGCATCAGGCGGATGAGCAGATTCGACGCAGGATCCATCAGCCACAGCCCGTTATCGAAGGAAATGCGGTGGAAAAGCACGAAGAGGCTGTCGAAGTCGATCAGCCCCCACAGGGTCAGCGCCGCCGCCAGCGCCAGCACGCTCCCGCCTCCAAGGAGGAAGCCCTGGGCCGCGCACCGCCGCATCCGCAGCGCCAGGCACGCGCCCAGCGTTGCGCACACTGCCGCCATGGCGGCCATGGCCACGCTCCGGCAGAGGACGAACAGCGCCCGGCAGTCGGCCATGTGCTGCTGCTCGTTTTCGCGGAAGGCCAGGTAGGTCACGCCGTCCGCGTCCGTCCAGGCGTACTGGAAGGTATCGGTTTCCCCGGCCAGGTACGCGGTGATCATCCGGGTCATGCCGGGGTATTCGGCCTCGGGGAGGCCGGTGGTTTCCGCGGGGGCCACCCGGCGCATGATGCTGAGCATCAGCGCGGGGGAAGTGCCCAGGCCGTCGATGAGGGAGGCGAGCATGAGCGTCGCCAGGGCGAGAACCAGCAGGAGGCCCGCCGCGCGGGCGAGCCAGGGGCGTATGCGCTGCATGGTGGGCACCTCCTGGGGGATGGCCCGCAGGGCGGGTCTGGGTTGCGCCTGATGGCGCGGGAGATATTGCCCGTGGCGCGGGCAAGGGCGTTCTATTTCTTTTTGGGGGAGTGCTGTTCCCTTGCACATCCGCGGATGTGCGGGGCGTTCTTTCCCACTCGCGGGAAAGAACCAAAGGGCGCCCGGTGGCAGCCAATCCGAGACAGCACCATGGCTGCCCCCGGACCCCTCGTCGCTTGGCTTGGGGGCGGAGCCTCTTGCTGCGCGAGGCTAATGGCTTCCTCGCGGGGGCGGCATGAGGGGACTTGGGGTGACATGTCACTTGTCCGCTGGCGGCCGGGCGGCACCGGTGGGCCGCCCTCGTTGCGCGCGAGGTGGTGGGCTTTTGGCTGCGCCTGCAGGGCGCGGGGTTCATTTGCCCGTTGCGCGGGCACGCGCGGCTTTCTGTCCCACTCGCGGTAAAGAACCAACGGGCGACGGGGGCCAGCCACTCCGAGACACCACCTGGGCTGCCCCCGGACCCCTCGCCGCTTGGTTTGGGGGCGCAACCTCATGTGGAGCGCGGCTAAGACCTTCCTCGCGGGGGCGGCTTGGAACGCCTTGAGGTGTTATGCCTGTTGTACGCTGGCGGCCGGGCGGCACCGGTGGGCCGCCCTCGTTGCGCGCGGGTTGGTGGGCCTTTGGTTGCGCC
>JAXEEE010000054.1:0-12684 GCA_034104265.1 Eubacteriales bacterium
CTGCGCAGGGGCTAACGCCGCCCCTGCACCCGCGCAAGGGGTTTCACCCCTTGACCCGTTTTCGCTGGCGCGCTCCATGCTGCTTGTCTCATCTGTGGGAACGCAGGCGTCGGGCGATGCGGCTGCCCAGCAGCTGCACCAGCTGCACGAAAATCACCAGGATGATCACCGTCAGGATCATCAGCGGGGTGTTCATCTTCTCATACCCGTAGGTCAGCGCCAGGTCGCCCACGCCGCCGCCGCCCACGTATCCCGCCATGGCGGAGGCCCCCAGCAGGCCGATGGTGCCGGTGGTCAGCGCCAGGACAATGGAGGCCAGCGCCTCGGGGATAAGGAAGTAGCGGATGATCTGGACGGTGGTGGCCCCCATGGCCTGGGCGGCCTCGATGATGCCGGGGCTGACCTCCAGCAGGCTGTTCTCCATCAGCCGGGCCAGGTAGGGGCTGATGTAGACCACCAGGGGTACCAGGGCGGCCCTGCTGCCGATGGTGGTGCCGATGATGGCCCTCGTCATGGGCATGATGGTCACCAGCAGGATCACGAAGGGCACGCTGCGCACCACGTTGATGTACGCGCTGATGACGGCGTAGACCACCGGGTTCTCCCGCACGCCGCCCTTGCGGGTCAGCACCAGGAGCAGCGCCAGCACCGCCCCCACCAGCGTGCCGATGAGCAGCGCCCAGCCCACCATGTACATGGTTTGCTGGCAGTTCAGGAGCAGCCGCTCCACCCGGATGCCGAAGATCTTTTCCTTCATGATGGCTTCCATCAGGCAATCTCCATCCTTTCCCGCAGCGCGCCGGCCTCGTCAATGACGCTTTCTGCCGCGTCGATATGCTCGTCATCCCCGATCAACTGGAGGATGAACACGCTCATGACACTGTTTTGCAGCTCCTGAATGTTCGCGCCCACAATGTTGACCTCCAGCCCCTCGGTGCGGCAGAGCCGGGCGATCATGGGCTCATGCACCGCGTCGCCGATGAACTTGAGCAGCTCCACCCGGTAGTGGCGCTTCTCGGCGCGGATCACCTCGTGGAAGTTGTCGGGGATGCGGTCGTTGATCACCGTGCGGACGAAGTGCCGTGTGGTGGGGTGCCTGGGCCTGCCGAAGACCTCCAGCACCTCGCCCTGCTCCACCACCCTGCCCTGCTCCATCACCGCCACCTTGTTGCAGATCATCTGGATCACCTGCATCTGGTGGGTGATCAGCAGGATGGTGACGCCCATCTCCCGGTTGACCCGCCGCAGCAGCCGGAGGATGGACTCGGTGGTCTGCGGATCCAGAGCGCTGGTGGCCTCGTCACACAGGAGGATGTCAGGGCTGGTGGCCAGGGCCCGGTCGATGCCCACCCGCTGCTTCTGTCCGCCGGAAAGCTGGCTGACGTAGGCGTCCCGCTTGTCCGACAGCTCCACGAAGGCCAGCACCTCCGTCACCCGCCGCTCGATCTCGGCCTTTGGGGTGTGGGCCAGCATCAGGGGGATGGCTACATTGTGGTACACCGTCTTGCCCTCCAGGAGGTTGAACTGCTGGAACACCATGCCGATCTTGCGGCGCAGGGTGTGCAGCTCCTGCCGCCCGATGGCGGAAAGATCCTGCCCGTCCACCTTCACCGTGCCGCTGTCCGGCGTTTCCAGGCGGTTCACCAGCCGCAACAGCGTGGACTTGCCCGCCCCGGAGAAGCCCACAATGCCGTAGATGTCCCCCTTCTCCACATGAATGCTCACATCGGCAAGCGCGTGCGTATCGCCGCTCTTGCTGTGGAAAACCTTCTCCGCATGCTCGATGGAAATCATATCGTTCCTCCCGTCATGGATGAAAAAAAGCCTGCCGCACGGTGCATTTCTGCTCCGTACAGCAGGCTATTCATCATAGCTGCCCAACATGACGGCAACAAAAATGCAGGCCGGAGCGTCAAGCCCAGGCCTGCATGATACTTGAAAGCATTACAAAGCCGTCTGTGTATCACGGGGAGCGGGCATGACGTTTCCCATACACAGACAACAACACAGCTGGTAACGGATCATCTCGTCCACTCCCTTCCTGAAAATTGAGTGCAGTATACCATCCAATCCCGACAAAGTCAATAGGGTTTCCCGTGGAAAAACATCGGGAGAACAATCGCCCCTTACCGGCGCATTTTCACCTTCATGCTCTCCAGGCGGTTCAGGGCCTCCATGAGCGTGGCCTCCTGCTTGGCGAAGTGCATACGGATCAGGTGGTTCACCGGCTCATGGAAGAAGCTGGAGCCCGGGACTGCCCCCACGCCCACCAGCCGCGCCAGATCCTCGCAGAAGCGCAGGTCGCTGTCATAGGCGTACTCGGACACGTCCAGCAGCACATAGTACGCGCCCTGGGGGTCGGTGTGGCGGATGCCCAGATCGTCCAGCCCTCGGAGGAACAGCGCCCGCTTCCGGGCATAGGTGTCCTGCAGCGCCCGGTAGTAGTCGTCCCCCAGGGTCAGCCCGGCCAGGGCGGCCTCCTGCAGGGGCGCGGCTGCGCCCACGGTCAGGAAGTCGTGCACCTTCCGGGCCACGTCCACAATCTCCGCCGGGGCGATGATGTACCCCAGCCGCCACCCGGTGATGGAGTAGGTTTTCGACAGGGAGGAGCAGCTGATGGTGCGCTCCCGCATGCCGGGCAGGGAGGCCATGTACACATGCTCATGGGGCGCGTAGACGATATGCTCATACACCTCGTCGGTGATGACATAGGCGTCGTACTTCTTCGCCAGGTCGGCGATGATGGTCAGCTCCGCCCGGGTGAAAACCTTGCCGCAGGGGTTGGAGGGGTTGCAGAGGATCAGCGCCTTGGCCCCCTGGCGGAAGGCGTCCTCCAGCACCTCCGGGTCGAAGCCGAAGTCCGGCGGCGTCAGCGGCACATAGATGGGCTCCGCGCCGCAGAGGATGGTGTCCGCGCCGTAGTTCTCGTAGAAGGGGGAGAACACGGCCACCCTGTCCCCGGGATCGGTGACGGTCATCATGGCGGCCATCATGGCCTCGGTGGAGCCACAGGTGACCACGATCTCGCTGTCCGGGTCGATGGGCATGCCCATGAAGCGGCTCTGCTTGCGGGCCAGGGCCTCACGGAAATTCTGCGCGCCCCAGGTGACGGCGTACTGATGGGGGCCGTCATGGGCCACCCGGGCCAGGGCGTCCAAAAGTGGCGCGGGCGGGTCGAAGTCCGGGAACCCCTGGGACAGGTTCACCGCGCCGTACTGCAGGGAGACGCGGGTCATCCGGCGGATGACGGAATCGGTAAAGCCGGCGGTGCGCTCGGAGAGCTTCCTCATGGTCATCGTCCTCGTTTCGGCCTGGAATCGCGGCGGGAAGGGCCGCGGCAATGAGCAATTTCTCCGTTTTTACCCGGTAATCCTGTCAGCGGGGGCGGCGCAGGAGCCCTTGTGCAGCAAAAAAACAGGCCGCAGGCTCTGCATTGCGGCAGAATCTGCGGCCCGGGGTGTGCGGATGGGGCGTGGGTCAGCTCCACAGCGAGCGCATGAGCACGGGATAGGCGTCGTCGATGATCTGGGTGAAGCGGATGACCATCTCCTTGGCGCTGGCGGCGGGGCTGATGCTGTTGACGGGATAGTCATACTCGACATTGACGTCGCCGTCATTGTCGCAGCAGAACTTCACGAAGCGGTACTTGACGTTCAGCTCGTTCAGGGCGGGCAGGATGCGGGCCTTCTGGTCATCGTCCACCCGCAGCAGGCCGAACACGCGCACGGACACGTCGTTGTCGTTGTCCTTGCTGATAAAGCGGATGCGGTAGGTGCTGCCGTTCTTGACGGAGAACTGGAGCCAGGCGTCGCTGGACTTCTCATGATCATCGGTAAAGACCTTGAAGCCGTCCACCTGCTGCAGCGCGCGGTAGATTTCCTGGGTTGCCTTGAACATAAGCCTGATTGCCTCCCTTTTGTCTATTGTGTTATGCAAGTGAAATACTTGCTTTATTATAGTGCGTCTGGCAGGTCTTGTCAAGGCGCATCTTGCCGGCACGGTATTCCGCAGGGGGGAAGGCCCCGAAAAAATCCCGTCCCGCCGTCTTTACTTTTTTCCCCCTTTTGTGCTATACTAATGTGCAATCGCAGTGAAAGGGAACGTTCCCTTCCGGGCCTGCGCAGAGAGCCGTGCGGTGGTGGAAGCGCGGCGTGGCCCAGGGGAACCGCTCGCCCCGGAGCGAACCGGCACATGCCGGCGGCCGCGCCCGTTACAGCGCTGTTCGAGAGGTCCGGCTATTGGCCGGGCAAGCAAAGTGGTACCGCGAAACAAGCCGTTTCGTCTTTGCAGCACGCAGGGATGGGACGGCTTTTGACTACCCATCCGCAAGGAGGAGGTTTTTCCCATGGCAATCCAGGCATACGATCCCAAATCCATCGAGGCCAAGTGGCAGAAGATCTGGGCCGACACCCACGCCTTCGAGGCGGCGGAGGACTATTCCAAGCCCAAGTTCTACGGCCTGATCGAGTTCCCCTATCCCTCCGGCCAGGGCCTGCATGTGGGCCATCCCCGCTCCAACACGGCCATGGACATCATCGCCCGCAAGCGCCGCATGGAGGGCTACAACGTGCTGTTCCCCATCGGGTGGGACGCCTTCGGCCTGCCCACGGAGAACTACGCCATCAAGAACAAGGTGCATCCCGCCGTTGTCACCAAGAAGAACATCGACCACTTCCGCGAGCAGCTGCAGAAGATCGGCTTCTCCTTCGACTACACCCGCGAGGTGGACACCACCGACCCCAACTATTACCGCTGGACCCAGTGGATCTTCCTCCAGCTCTACAAGCACGGCCTGGCCTACAAGGCGGAGATGCCCATCAACTGGTGCACCTCCTGCAAGTGCGGCCTGGCCAACGAGGAGGTTGTGGGCGGCGTGTGCGAGCGCTGCGGCAGCCAGGTCATCCGCAAGGTGAAGAAGCAGTGGATGCTGCGCATCACCAACTATGCCCAGAAGCTGCTGGACGGCCTGGACACGGTGGACTTCATCGACAAGGTAAAGGTGCAGCAGCGCAACTGGATCGGCCGCAGCGAGGGCGCGGAGGTTGACTTCGCCCTGACCGCCCCGGGCGAGAAGGTGCGCATCTACACCACCCGCCCCGATACCCTCTTCGGCGCCACCTACATGGTGCTCTCCCCCGAGCATCCGATCATCGACAAGCTGCGGGATCAGATCACCAACTTCGACGCCTGCATGGCCTACCGGGCCGAGGCCGCCAAGAAGAGCGACTTCGAGCGCGCGGAGCTGGCCAAGGAAAAGACCGGCGTGCAGATCGAGGGCGTTCGTGCCGTCAACCCCGTCAACGGCAAGGAAATCCCCATCTGGCTGAGCGACTACGTCCTCATGAGCTACGGCACCGGCGCCATCATGGCCGTGCCCGCCCACGATACCCGCGACTGGGAGTTCGCCACCCGCTTCGGCCTGCCCATGGTGGAGGTGGTGGCCGGCGGCGACATCACCAAGGAAGCCTACACCGATATCCAGGACGGCGTGCTGGTCAACTCCGACTTCCTCAATGGCATGAAGGTTGCCCAGGCCAAGAAGGCCATCATCGACCGTCTGGTGGAGATGGGCGTGGGCGAGCGCAAGGTCAACTTCAAGCTCCGCGACTGGGTGTTCAGCCGCCAGCGCTACTGGGGCGAGCCCATCCCCGTGGTGCACTGCGAGAAGTGCGGCATCGTCCCCGTGCCGGAGGATCAGCTGCCCGTGGTGCTGCCCAATGTGGAGAACTACGAGCCCACCGATTCCGGCGAATCCCCCCTGTCCGTGATGACCAACTGGGTCAACACCACCTGCCCCCATTGCGGCGGCCCCGCCCAGCGCGAGACCGATACCATGCCCCAGTGGGCCGGTTCCTCCTGGTACTTCATGCGCTACTGCGACCCGCACTTTGACGGGGGCATCGGCCGCAAGGAGGCCCTTGACTACTGGCTGCCTGTGGACTGGTACAACGGCGGCATGGAGCACACCACCCTGCATCTGCTCTACAGCCGCTTCTGGCACCTGTTCCTGCACGACATCGGCGTGATCTCCGCCCCCGAACCCTATCAGAAGCGCACCAGCCACGGCATGATCCTGGGCGAGAACGGCGAGAAGATGTCCAAGTCCCGCGGGAACGTCATCAACCCCGACGACATCATTGACGAGCTGGGCGCGGACGCCTTCCGCCTGTACGAGATGTTCATGGGCGCCTTCGACCAGGCGATTCCGTGGTCCACCAACGGCGCGAAGGGCTGCCGCCGGTTCCTCGACCGCGTGTGGCGGCTGCAGGACATGGTGGCTGAGGGCGAGGGCTATTCCCCCAAGCTCAGCCGCCTGATGCACGAGACCGTCAAGAAGGTCTCCCAGGACTACGAGGCCATGAAGTACAACACGGCCATCGCCGCCATGATGACCCTGGTCAACGAGATGTACGCTGCAGGCGCCGTCACCCGCGCCGAGCTGGAAACCCTCCTGCTGCTGCTCAACCCTGTCGCCCCCCACATCACCGAGGAAATGTGGCAGAACCTGGGCAACCAGGAGCCCATCCACCATCATGCCTGGCCCACCTGGGACGAAGCCGCCTTGGTGCGCAGCGAGGTGGAGATCGCCGTGCAGGTGCAGGGCAAGGTTCGCGGCCGCATCATGATCCCCGCCGATATGACCAAGGCCCAGGCCGAGGCCGAGCTGCCGTCCCATCCCGAGGTGCAGCGGTTCATCGCCGGCAAGCAGGTGGTCAAGGCCATCTTCGTGCCCGGCAGGCTGATCAACCTGATTGTGAAGTAAGCCTTCGCTGCGCGGAAACTTTTCCCACGCAGGAAGAACGCCGGGGTGTGGAACGTTATTCAAGGTGTAGGGAGCAACCATTCGAGGTGAAGCATGAACATGAAACGCATCCCGGCGCTGCTATTGTCCCTGGGCCTTCTGCTGACCGCCGCACCCGCCCTGGGCGAGGAGGTGTTCACCCTGGAGGACGTCTCCGGGTCGTACACCACCGACAGGGATTACCTGCGCATTGCCTGCCCCATTGAGGGCGAGCAGCAGGTGACCGTCACCGTGGCGGACGACAGCGGCAGCGTGGTCTATCAGCGGGATTACGGCCTGTGCAGCGGGCTGTTCCGCTCCGAGGACATTTACCTGCGCCTTCAGGGCAGCCAGACCCTGTACAGCATCACGTTGGACGCGGGCGGGCAGGTATCCGCCTGCTCCGTCAACCGCACCATGCCCCGCCTGACGGGCAACGCAGCCTGCTCGGTGGGGTACCCGCTGTCCGCGCTGACCGGCTCCGGCTCCTGGAAGACGGCCACGTTCCTGGATCTGACCCAGCTGGAGGGCAGCAGCATGACCGTCCCCATGTACGCCAGCGGCGCGTATGAGCTGGGCACGGTGACCTTCACCGTGCAAAGCGGCGCGCTGACCGTCTCCGCGGATATCACCCCGGGGGTGGACGGAACCATCGACAGCGCGAAGGTCTACGTGGCCACGGACGCCCTGGACGCCCAGAACCTGGGCACCCGGAGCTTCGCGGGCCTGGAGGGGGCGCTGGGCAGCCCCATCGGCCTGGGCGGCGCCAGCTATGCCGCCGTGTATGTGAAGCTGACCGTGTCCTTCGACCCTGTGGGCGTGCCCGGCAGCCCCGCCACCCTCCTGGATGGCCAGGATGCGCTGTGGCGGCGCATGCAGCAGGAAATCGCGCTCAACGCCGTGGGCTGAAGCCCCGCCGCCCGAGCACCAAAGCAAAGCCCCCGTCCTCCGGCAATGCCGGAGACGGGGGCCTTTTGCTGCATGCGGAAAAGCAAGGAGCCTGCCCTCCGGCCGGAAGGCAGGCCCCCTGGATGCGGACGCGGGGTTATTTCGGCTTGTCCGCGTTATAGTAGAAGTGCTCCAGGTAGTAGGAGGAATGCTTCACCAGCTCGTCGCTGAGCGCCTCCGCGCCCATGCGCTCCGCCAGCGTCGGCAGGTCAGAGAACAGGTTCACGCCCAGGCCCAGCCGGTCGCCCTCCACCTGGAAGCCCATGGCCGCCAGCGTGGTGGGGAACAGATCCATCGTGGTGAAGGTGCGCTCCTCCGTGCTGCCCTGCACCTCCACCGGCGCGTTGAGTATGCAGTGGTAGATGGTGCGCTGCGCGTCCGTGGCCTCTTCCACCAGGGCGCCATCCATCCGGGGATGGTCGCCGGTGACGATGATGGTGGTGTTCTCCCAGAAGGGCTGATCCTGGCACCAGGCCACAAAATCGGCAATCTGCCGGTCGGTGCAGTTCACCACATCCGCGGTGGAGTAGCCGTAGTCGCCTCCGCATACCGGGCAGATGTAGCCCTCGAAGTGGTGCAGATCCACCGTCAGCAACGTCAGGTTGAAGGGCTGCTCCTGTTCGGCCAGGCGGGTTGCCTCGTCCCGGGCGATATCGAACAGGTACATGTCCTCAAAGCCCCACCAGACGTAGTAGTCCGGGGGGATATAGCCCTGCTCCCGGGCGGTGAACAGGTCGAAGATCTCATACGCGCCATGCTGGGCGAAGTACTTGCGCCGCCCGCCGAAGGACGCGTCCGAGCCGCAGACAAACTCCTGCGCATAGCCGTTGTCCTGCAGAATGTCGCCCAGGGTGATCAGCCGGGGGGCGAAGTGCATCTGCGTCTCCATGGCGTTGCTGTCCACAGGGAAGGCGAAGGGAATGCCGGAGGTCTGGGACAGGAGGGAGGCGATGGTCCAGCTGGTGCCGCTGAGGGTGCGCAGGCCGCTGAAGGTCTGCGTGCCGCTGAAGTACAGGTTGCTCCGGGCCAGCTCCGTCAGGCGGGGCATCAGGTTCTGCGCCTGCATCCCGCCCTCCTCCGTGGACATGTAGGTGGTTTCCAGGCTCTCCGCCACGATGTAGATCAGGTTGCGCTTCTTCTCCGGGGCGGTGATGCTGACCGACGCGGGATCCACGTACTCCCGCTCATAGATGTCCGTCGAGTCCTTCAGGCTGGCCAGGTAGCCCACGATGTCGAAGCGCAGATTGGCATAGCCCACCGCCATGAACAGCAGCGCCACACAGCCCAGCGCGCCCAGCCGCCGCAGCCACTTCAGCAGCTGCGCCGGAAAGCGCAGCCGTCCGCCCAGGGTCCACAGCCGCTGGTTCAGCTGGCATTCCGACAGCAGGAAGCACACCAGGATGCATCCGGCCAGGCACCAGAGAATCGGCGGGAGACAGTTGCTGACAATCAGCTCGATCACACTGTTGCCCGTGCCCTTCAGGGGGCCCAGCAGCGTGTACAGCAGCTCCCGGAAGCCCACGTTGTACGTCTTGTGATACCAGGCGCACAGGATAATGGCCGTCTCCGCCAGAACGAAGATCAGCCCAAAGAGAATATACCACAGAAAGTGAAACCTTTTCTTCTTCATGCTTACAGGCTCCTCGGTCGGGCGGGAAAAACACAAGCTCTCCCATTCTACGCCCTTCGACAAAGCCTGTCAATCAGCCGGCCGGCAAGTTTCATTCAATTTTCATTTGTCCGCCCCGTCCAGCGCCCAGGGGATGAAGAAGCGGATCCGCTCGTCCCAGAAGCGCCACTCATGGCCGGTGTCCGGCTCCTCGTAGCGCTTCACGTCCCAGCCGTGCTTCTCCAGCGCGGGAATGAAGCGCAGGTGCTGGTCGTAGAGGAAGTCCCCCGTGCCGCAGCACACGTACAGCCGGGGCTTGTGGGGCGCATCGGCGTTCTTCTCCAGCAGGTGGAACAGGTCGTTGTCGCTGCCCCGGATGCCCGCCGGGTCGCCGAAGACCCGCCGGAAGCCCTCCAGCCGCTCGCCGGTCTTGCTGTCCACATCGGCGGCCACGTCCACCGCCCCGGAGAAGCTGGCTGCCGCCGCAAACCGCTCCGGATGGGTCAGGGCCAGCTTCATCGCGCCGTAGCCGCCCATGGACAAGCCCGCCACGTAGGTGTCCCCGGGCTTCTTCGACAGGCGGAAGAAGCGGTGCATGACCTCCGGCAGCTCCTCGGACACGTAGTCCCAGTACTTCTCGCCCTGGGCCTCGTTGGTGTAGAAGCTGTGGTTCACCGCCGGCATGATGACCGCCAGGTTGTACTCGGCGGCATAGCGCTCCACCGAGGTGCGGCGCATCCAGATGGTATGGTCGTCGCTGTAGCCGTGGAGCAGGTAGAGCACCTTGGGCAGCTCATCCGCCGCCGCGGCCTTCATACCGATGCCCTGCCGGGGCTCCGGAAGAATCACATACGCGCTGGACGCCACCGTCAGGGTGTCCGAATAGAACTGTACCTGAAGAAAAGCCATATCGCATTGCCTCCTTTTCATGTTGAAAAACGCTCAGCCCTGTATCATCAGGATAATCCAACCGCCGCCACTTGTCAACGGCGAAATGCGGGATTTTTCTCCGTCACCGCCCGGTCCTCCGCCGTCAGGCCGCAGAGGTACATGTCCGCCCAGCGGCCGTCCGGCTCCCGGGTGTGGCTGCGCTGAAGCCCCTCCGGGCGCATGCCCAGCTTGCGCATCAGGCCCAGGGACTTCACCCCGTCGGTGGTCCCGGCAAAGACCTTGTGGGCGCGGAGGCCATCGAAGGCCTCGTCCAGCACCGCCCGGCAGGCTTCATAGGCATAGCCCTGCCGCCAATAGCGACGGTTGAAGAACCAGCCGATCTCGTACACCTCCGCCTCCATCTCATGGAAGAGGATGTACCCGATGACCCTGCCCGTGTCCCTGCATTCAGCGGCCACCGCCCCGTGCCGCTCCATGCAGAAGCTGCGCAGGAACGCTTCTGTCTGCGCGGGGGTGTAGGGCGGCTCGCAATGGGCCATGACCTCCCCGTCCCCAAGGATCTCCTGCAAGTCCGATGCGTCCTCCGCCCGGAAGTCCCGGAGGATCAGCCGCCGAGTTTCCAGATGCATGGGTGCTTCTTCCTTTCTATGTGCGTGTTCTCCTTCGCCCATGGTAGCGGATGGGGGCCGGGCTTGTCAAGGGCCTTGCCACGGGGGCGGTGGATATGGTATGATGCAGGCATACCCACAATCTGTGCGAAAGAAGGTCATTCATCATGGATACCATCCGCCTGGGCCGCACCGGTCTGGTCGTGAGCAAGAACGGCTTCGGCGCGCTGCCCGTTCAGCGCGTGACGAAGGAGGACGCCGTGCATCTGCTGCGCCGCGCGTACGCGGGCGGCATCAACTATTTCGACACCGCCCGGGTCTATTCCGACAGCGAGGAGAAGCTGGGTCTGGCCCTCAGCGACGTGCGGGAGAACATCGTCATTTCCACCAAGACCGCCTCCACCACCGTGGAGGGCTTTTGGGCCGATCTGAACGAGAGCCTGCGCCTGCTCAGGACGGACTACATCGACATCTACCAGTTCCACAACCCCGCCTTCTGCCCCAAGCCCGGCGACGGCACCGGCCTGTACGAGGCCATGCTGGAGGCGAAGGCCAAGGGGCTGATCCGGCACATCGGCATCACCAACCACCGCCTGGCCGTGGCGGAGGAGGCCGTGCGCTCCGGCCTGTACGAGACGCTGCAGTTCCCCTTCTCCTACCTGGCCAGCGAGAAGGAGATTGCGCTGGTACGCCTGTGCGAGGAGCAGGACATGGGCTTCATCTGCATGAAGGCCCTGGCCGGCGGGCTGATCACCCGCTCCGAGGCAGCCTACGCCTACCTGGCCCAGTTCCCTGTGGCGCCCATCTGGGGCATTCAGCGGGAGAAGGAGCTGGACGAGTTCCTGTCCTACCAGGAGCAGCCGCCGGTGATGACGGAGGAGCTGGAAGCCTTCATCCGCCGGGAGCGGGAGGAGCTGGTGGGGGACTTCTGCCGTGGCTGCGGGTACTGCATGCCCTGCCCCGCGGGGATCGAGATCAACAACTGCGCCCGCATGAGCCTGATGCTGCGTCGCAGCCCCTCCGCCCCCTGGCTGACGGAGGAATGGCAGGGGAAGATGCGGAAGATCGAGGGATGCCTGAACTGCGGCCATTGCCGGAGCAAGTGCCCCTACGGCCTGGATACCCCCGCGCTTCTGCGGAAAAACTACGAGGACTACAAGACCTTCCTCAAATAAGGAGACGCCATGAAGAAGCTGCTTGCCCTGCTGGTCTGTCTGATGCTGCTTGCCTCCTGCGCCGCTGCGGAGCCGGACGCCGCCGTCACGCCCATGCCCACCACCCCGCCCAACGCCCAGGGCATGCCCTACCTCCTGGACGATTACCCCTCCGCCCCCGTGACCCTCTCCGACTGGAAGGGCACGCCTACCTACCTGAACTTCTTTACCACCTGGTGTGTGTACTGCCGGGGTGAGATGCAGGACTTGAAGGCCCTGCAGGAGCGCTACGGCGAGGGGCTGCGGGTGGTGCTGGTGCACGTGCCCTCCGGGGAGGACGAAGCCACGGCCCGGACCTACCTGGAGCAGGAGGGCCTGTCCGACCTGGCCTTCGTGGAGGACAACGGCTTCTTCACCTATATGTACGGCATCCAGGGCTTCCCGGTGAGCGTCGTCATGGACGCGGAGGGCTACCTGACCGCCTACTACCCCGGGGCCATTGACGCGGCCACCATGGAGGCTGCGGTGCAGGCCGCCGGGGCTGTTCCCGCGGAGGGTGACAGCGATGCCCATTGACCTGACCGTTGCCCAGACCGCCGCGCCCTCGCCCACGGTGTGGCTGGCGCTCCTGCAGGGGATCGTCAGCTTTGTCAGCCCCTGCGTGCTGCCGCTGTTGCCGGTGTACTTCGCCGC
>JAXEEE010000055.1:0-26403 GCA_034104265.1 Eubacteriales bacterium
TTGGCACCTCGATGTCGGCTCGTCGCATCCTGGGGCTGAAGCAGGTCCCAAGGGTTTGGCTGTTCGCCAATTAAAGCGGCACGCGAGCTGGGTTCAGAACGTCGTGAGACAGTTCGGTCCCTATCCATCGTGGGCGTAGGAGTCATGAGAGGAGCTGTTCCTAGTACGAGAGGACCGGAATGGACGCACCACTGGTGCAACTGTTGTTCTGCCAAGGGCACAGCAGGGAAGCGAAGTGCGGAAGAGATAAACGCTGAAGGCATCTAAGCGTGAAGCCCACCTCAAGAATAAGACTCCCATCTCTATAAGAGAGTAAGACCCCCGGAAGACTACCGGGTGATAGGTCAGCGGTGTAAGCGTAGTAATGCGTGAGCTTGCTGATACTAATAGGTCGAGGGCTTGATTTCAGGAAACTGAGACTAAGTCAAAGCAGTTGGCAAAAGTCCTATAAGAGCTGTGCAGTTGTCAGGGTAGCGCGAAAGCGAGGACCTTGAAAAGAGATTTCCGGTGGTAATGGCGAAGGGGTTCCACCTGTTCCCATCCCGAACACAGAAGTTAAGACCTTCAGCGCCGATGGTACTTGGCTGGACACGGCCCGGGAGAGTAGGTCGCCGCCGGATTCCAAAGGAAAGCGGAGTAGAGATACTCCGCTTTCCGATATTCCTCAGTAGCTCAATGGCAGAGCACTCGGCTGTTAACCGAGTTGTTGTAGGTTCGAGCCCTACCTGGGGAGCCAACATCGTCCGAATCATGTATCTTTTATGAGATGCTGGTTCGGACTTTTTTTATGTGTTATATTGCCCGGTGATGATCTGCAGGAAGCGCTCCCTTCCGTATTTTTGTGCCCGTAGCTGTTTCAGACAAGCTGCATGACGGGCAGCAAACATGCATGCATGGTTCAATGCAACTCTGCAGATATAACATATATCAATAGCATGATAAAATACGGATATTTGACTTTTCATATGACGCTCTCTATAATGCAAGCATAAGCAAGATGAAGTGAAGATGTACGCAGCGTTGCAACGTGCTGACAAAGCACGCATGGAAGCACCTGACTGCTAAGCCAATAAATAGAACGAATAATATAGTGACAGAACAGGTCGATTGGAGGGATGGCACCCGTGGCAGGCAAGTTTTGGACCGCACGCAGAAAGCAAGCGCTCAGGCAGGAGGCAAAGGGATTGGCCTTCGTGCTGCCGGCCTTCGTCTTTCTGGCTGTATTCACCCTGTACCCCATGCTCAACGCCATGGTGACCAGCCTGTACAACTGGAACCTGGGCGGGAAGAAAAAGTACATTGGTCTGTACAACTTCCAAAAACTCTTCCGGCAGAGTGAAATCTGGACGGTGCTGGGCAACACGCTGCAGTATGTGATCTATATCCTGCCGCCCACCCTGCTCTTCGGGTTCCTGCTGGCGCTGCTGCTTCAGAAGCCCTCCAGGCTGAACGTGGCCTTCCGCACCATGATCTTCACGCCCCATGTGGCCAGCATGGTGGGCCTGTCGGTGGTGTGGCTGTTCATTTACAACCCCTCCTACGGCATCCTCAATTCCGTTTTGTCCCTGGTGGGCATCAGGCCGCTGAGGTGGGTGAACGACGCGTCCACCGCCCTGGCATCGGTGGTGATCGTGACGGTGTGGCGGATGCTGGGCTACAGCGTGGTGGTGTACCTGGGAGCGGTGCAGAACATTTCCCAGGAGATTATCGAGGCTGCGCACATTGACGGGGCCACCAACCGCCAGACCGCCTGGCGGATCCTCATGCCCCTGGTGTCGCCGACGACCTTCATGCTGCTGATCCTGAACACGATCTCCATCATGAAGCTGTTCACCACCATTGAAAACATGACCGGCGGCGGCCCGGGCAAGGCTACGACGAACCTGGTGGTCATGCTCTACGAGTACGCCTTCCGCCGCTACCAGGTGGGGTACGCGTCGGCGATTGCGGTGATCCTGTTCGCGCTGATCCTGGCGATGAACCTGATCCAGATGCTGTGCGAGCGGTTTGTCAACTACGACGCGTGAGAGGGAAAGGAGGCCTTGCCATGACCCGGACGCTGCATGGTTCCCGGGCGGCCCGCTGGAAGGAGGCCGGACGGATCGCCTTTCTGACTGCGCTGTCGCTGATCATGTTCTTCCCTATCTTCTGGATGGTGCTCAGCTCCGTCAAGGCACCCTCGGCGGTTATCAAACGGAGCGTGTTCTGGCCCTGCACCCTGTATTGGGAGAACTACGTGGTGGCCTTCAACGCCGCGCCCTTCGGCCGGTATTTCATCAACAGCTTCACCATGGCTGCGCTGACGGTGATGGCCCAGGTGATAACGGGCTCCCTGGCGGGCTTCGGCTTTGCGAAGATGCGCTTCAGGCTGAACAAGCCGCTGTTCCTTCTGTTCCTTTGCTCCATGATGATCCCCTCGGAGGCCACCATCATCAGCAATTACCTGACCATCTCGGCCATGGGGCTGCTGGATACCTACCTGTCGGTGATCATCACGTCCTTTGTCAGCGTATTCGCGGTGTTCCTGTTCCGGCAGTTCTACATGAGCATCGACAATGCCCTGCTGGAGGCGGCGCGCATTGACGGTGCGGGGGAAATGCGGATTTACCTGAGCATCATCCTGCCGCTGAGCAAGAGCGCCATGGCCACGGTGGCCATCATCGGGTTCATCGGCAGCTGGAACAGCTACCTCTGGCCGCTGATCATCGTCAACTCCGCGGAGCTGCGCACCGTGCAGACGGGCTTGCGGACGCTGATGCTCTCGGACTTCGGGGAGGACTGGGGCGCCATCATGGCCGCAGCCTCCATGACCACGCTGCCCGTGGTGATTCTCTTCATCTGCCTGCAGCGCTACTTTGTGCAAGGGATCACCCGGGTGGGGCTCAAGTGAGGAATCTGACGCAGCCGTGAGGCCGCGTTGAAAAAGGAGGATTATCCCATGAAGAAACTGCTGTCCATGCTCCTGTCCACGGCAGGCGCTGCCCTGGGCGAGGAAGAGGTGACCCTGGATTTCTGGGTTCGCTTCGACGACGACCTGAGCGAGGAAATCGCCAACTTTGAGGCCATGCATCCGGGGGTGAAGATCAGCCAGGTGCAGGTGGGCGCCAACTACGACGATCTGGTGGCGAAGTACAACGCGGCCATGCAGGCGGGCGACATGCCGGAGATCGGCATGGTGGGCTAGCGGCACGGCATTCCGCAGTTCTACGACGCGGGCTGGCTGATCCCCATGGAGAACTACATGACCGCCGAGGAGCAGGCGGACATTCCCGATGGCTACTGGGTGCGCTACACCTATGACGGCAAGCGTCTGGCGGTGCCCTTCGGCTGCTCCATGCCCATCATGGCGGTGAACATGACGCTGCTGCGCGAGCTGGGCTACGACACGGTGCCTACCACCTGGGACGGCATTGTGGAGGCTGCCTACAAGGCCGTGAAGGACGTGGACGGCGACGGCGCCACGGATATCTATGGCATCAACTTCAATTCCGACACGCCCTGGTACATCCAGCCCCTGCTCTGGTGCGCCGGCGGCTCCCTCTTCGACGGGGAGGGCAACCCCCACGTCAATACTCCCGAGATGAAGCTGGTGCTTTCCCGCCTGGCTCAGCTGGTTAAGGATGGCGTAATGCCCGCGAACCAGCACAAGACCGGCTCCCAGGACTTCCAGAACGGCGGCACGCTGTTCTACTTCGTGTCCTGCGCGTTTGTGGAGAAGGCTGTGCGGAACGTGGGCGATGCCTTTGAGGTGGGCGTGGGCATGTTCCCCACGGACAAGACGCTGAACGTGTGCATCGGCGGCAACGGCCTGGCCATCTTCAAGTCCGATGAGCGGAAGCAGGAAATCGCCGCGGAATTCATCAAGTACATGATCAGCCCCGAGGTGTCCATCAACACCTCCCTGATGCTGGGCTACATCCCCTACACCTACAGCCAGTTTGAGCTGGACTACATCAAGGAAAAGATGCAGGATCCCCGGCTGGCCACCGTGCTGGAGCAAACAAAGTACATCAAGGGCGAGGGAGTGAGCCCCGTGGACGCGGTGATCTGGAACACGATGCTCTCCCTGATTTCCGAGCTGGAGGCTGATCCCGACATGGATCTGGACAAGGCGCTGGAGGACTTCCAGGCCGAGGTGGACGAATACATGATGCTGTACTGACGCAAGGCCCGGGAGGGGCGCATGGCAGATGCCGGGAATGCGTCCCTTCCGGGAACAGAGAACGGCGGGAGGTTGTTCGATTTGGCATTCATCAATTATGCTCACCGGGGGGCCAGCGCCTACGCGCCCGAGAACACGCTGGCTTCGTTCTACCTGGGATGGCAGATGGGCGCAAACGGGATCGAGACAGACGTGCAGCGCAGCGCGGACGGCGTCCTTGTGCTGTTCCATGATGACAACCTGATGCGGATTGCAGGCCTGCCCATGGCCATCCATGACCTGACCTACGCGGAGCTGCTGGCGCTGGACCTGGGCAAGGGCAAGGATGAAAAGTACGCGGGGGAGAGAATCCCCACCCTGGAGGAATTTCTGCGGCACTTCGGCGGGAAGGAGCTTCACTTCGCCATCGAGATCAAGGAGGAGGGCGTGGAGGCGGAAACCCTGGAGATGATCCGCCGCTACGGCTGCCGGGAGAGGGTCATCATCACCTCCGGCATCTGGCGCGCTCTGCAGACTGTCCACGCCCTGGAGCCGGACATGCCCCTGGGCTACCTGGCCAAGAGCCTGAACCCTGCCCTGCTGGAGGAGGCGAAGAAGAACGGCATCGGGCAGATCTGCCCCAAGGCCAGCATCCTCACCGAGGAATGGAACAGGACGCTGCGGGAGGCGGGGTTCTCCGTGCGCGCGTGGGGAATCGACAGCTCCGAAACCATGCGCAGGATGCTGGCCATGAAGGTGGACGGCATGACCATCGACTTCCCGGACGTGCTGGTCAGCGAGCTGAAGGCCATGGGCGGCGCGTAAGGGCCGCAAAGCGTGAAGCCATCCGGCCATCGGAATCGCCCCTCTGTCCCGGGGAAGGACAGGGGGGCGAGTGTATCTGCAGGGAAACCGTGGTGCAGCCAACGTCCGGCAATGGCCGTGCTGCCTTCCCGGACGTGCCGGTCACTGGCATGATGGCCATGGGCGGCGCGCAAGGGCCCGCACGGTCTGGGGACTCCGGCCAATAAAAAACGCCCCTCTGTCCCGGGGAAGGACAGGGGGGCGAGTGTATCTGCAGGGAAACCGTGGTGCAGCCAACGACCGGCAATGGCCGTGCCGCCTTCCCGGACGTGCCAGTCACTGGCATGATGGCCATGGGTGTCGCGTAAGGGCCCGCACGGTCTGGGGAATCCGGCCAATAAATATTGCCCCTCTGTCCCGGGGAAGGACAGGGGGGCGAGTTGATCCGGAATGCAGGCGCGTCTTACACGCCCAGGGCTTCGCTGAGGGTGCAGTAGCACACGTCCTCCTGCCCGGCAATGCTGGCCAGGAAGCGGTCGAAGGCGTCCCATTCGTCCCGCACGTCAAACTCGTAGGCGTGGCCCCAGATGGTCAGCAGCATGGGCTTTGTGGCGGGGACGGCCAGGAATTCCCGGGCCAGGCACTCCATCTCCGGCCATTCCCTGTGCTGGCGCACGGTGGCATGGAAGCAATAGGGATCCTCCGGCAGATCAAAGCTGTGGGTGGAAAGGGTTGTGCGGGCATAGCGGATGCCGGTGTGCTCCCGAAGGAGCCGGACGACCCGCTGATCGTAGTTCACCCCGCCGCAGGGATAGGCCATGCCCTTCACCTCGCAGCCCACCAGGTCGGACAGCATGAGCCGGTCCTCCTCCACCTGGCGGATAACCTCCTCGTCGGGCAGTTCGGTCAGGCGGGGATGGGTCAGGGTGTGGGCGGCAACCTCGTGGCCACGGTAGATGCGGCTGATCTCGCAGGCCCGGGGCCTGACCTGGGCCACGGTGACGCCCCCGTTCACCAGGGCGCCGGCCGTGCCCATCAGGCCGGAATTCAGGTTGAAGGTGCCCTTCATGCCATAATGGTTCAGCATGGCGATGAGCCGCTGATCCTGCGTCACCCCGTCGTCGTAGCTGAAGGCAATGGCCTTCATTTTCCCCTGGAGCATGGCTTACGCCTCCCTTTCCGGCTGGAGACAGTCAGTCCGCAGGCATGTCCCGGAGCATGGCCGCCAGATGATCGGGCCAGTTGGTGGTCATGCCGTCCACGCGAAGGTCAAGCATCCGCCGCATGACGTCGTCGTCCGTGATGCCCCAGGGCCGCACGGAGAAGCCCTGCTCCCGGAGCCTCCGGTTCACCTCGGGGGTCAGGGCGGGGGCCTGGGGGCAGATCTGCCCGATGCCGTCCTCCCGGAGGATGTCAAGCAGGCTGTCGGTGACGATGCGGGTCAGATAGCCCAGGCGCATGTCCGGGTCCAGGCGGTGCATCTCCCGCAGGGACGCGATATTGCCGGAGGTGACGATCACATGATCCTTCCGGCAGTAGCGGTCAATGAGCGCAAGCGTGTCGGCCTCCACGCCGTATTCCTTGATTTCAATGGCCAGGTGCAGCGCCTTCCCGCCGAAGTGGCGCAGGAATTCCTCCAGGGTGACGATCCGCTCCCCAGTGAAGGCCTGGCCCATGTACGCGCCCAGATCCAGCTCCAGCAGCTGCGCATAGGTCATGTGCTGGATGGCCTCCGGCCGCCCGGCGGTGCGCAGCATGCTGTTGTTGTCGTGGAAGAGCACCAGCACGCCGTCGCGGGTGCGCTGCACATCCGTCTCAATGCCGTTGGCGCCCATCTGCTGGCCCAGATAGAAGGCCGCGAAGGTGTTTTCCGGCGCGTAGCCGGAGGCGCCCCGATGGGCGTAATTGATCAGCTCCATTGTCAGAACCTCCTGTATCATCCGTCCGCGCCCAGGGGCCCGGACAGCATCAGTATAGCAATCCCCCTTGCCAAACGTCAAATCGTAAGATACAATGGCCCCATCACATAAACTTATGACGGAAGCGTGGGAAAGCCAATGACGCTGCGGGAAATCAGCTATATCATCACCGTGGTGGAGAAGCAGTCCATCACCGGGGCGGCGGCCGGCCTGTTCATCAGCCAGCCTGCGCTGTCCCAGGCCATTGCGCGCGTGGAGCGGGAGCTGGGGTGCCGCCTGTTTGTCCGCCGGGGCAACGCCACCGTGCCCACGGAGGCTGGGCTGCTGGTGGCCAAGCGGGGGCGCATGCTGCTGTTGGCCCATGACCGGCTGGTGACGGAGGTGCGCAGCCTGGGCGGCGAGCAGCGGCACATGCTGCGCTTCGGCATATCGCCGTTCTACAGCAAGTACTACCTGCCCCGGGTCTATCAGCACTATGTGGCCAACAACCCCGCCGTGCATCTGGAGGTGGTGGAGAAAACCTCCTTCGAGCTGGAGCGCATGGTGGCCTCGGGGGAGCTGCCCTTCTGCTTTGTGCCCGAGGCTCCCGGCATTCCTGAGCTGCACTACGAGGCGCTGGGGGAGGAGGAGCTGCTGCTGGCCGTACCGCCGTCCCATCCGGTGAACGCCCTGGCCGAGCGCGTGGAGGGCGTGCCGTCCATTCGCCTGGATTATGTGCAGGGGGAGCCGTTCATCCTCCTGCCAAAGACCCAGAAGGTGGCCTCCCTGCAGGACAGGATCATTGCCTCCGCCCACCTGACCCCCAGGACCGTCTACCAGACGGCCAACTGGGATACGGCCTATGCCCTGACTAGCTGCGGCATGGGCATGAGCATCCTGCCCAGCGTGCTGCGCCACGAGCGGGGCGGGGAGCACGGCGCGGTGTTCTACCGCATGCAGGGCGTGGAGGCCTTCCGCACCTACGCTGCGGCATATCTGACAGGGGAGGTGCTGACC
Organism: Eubacteriales bacterium; assembly: GCA_034104265.1. GTDB lineage: Bacteria > Bacillota > Clostridia > Christensenellales > Aristaeellaceae > UBA11524. Next base: position 7,861 of record JAXEEE010000055.1, read on the forward strand.
CCCGAGGCTCTGCAGCTCATCGACGTGATGCGCACGGTGGTGCAGGGCAAGAACCGTTAAGGCGCACCATGCGCAATACCTGTCCATCCCGATGAGGCGGCGATGCCAGGGCATGCCGCGCCAATGTACAAAAACGGCGAATATTCATCCTGATCCCGCATGTCCGGGGGAGATCAAGCGGATTCTGACGGACGATCGTGCTTTCGTGACAGCGCGAAACGTCCATCATCCGGCATTCCCCTGCAAGACAGGCGGGATCCTTTTCTGCTATGATCAGGGTGCGGGAGGAAAGGCGTCAGGGCGTGTCGGGCTCCTGCTCCAGCAGCCGGGCGTAGGCCAGGGGCGGCATGTGATAGATGGCGCCAAAGGCCCGGTAGAAGGAGCGCAGGGTGTTGTAGCCCACGGCCCCGGCAATATCGGTCACGGACAGCGTGCCCTCCCGCAACAGCGACACCGCCATGCGGCAGCGCAGCTGGTTCAGGTAGGCGGTGAAGGACGTGCACAGCTCGCTCTGGAACAGGTGGGAGACGCGGCTGCAGCTGTAGGAGAAATGCTCCGCCAGGTCGCCCAGGGTCAGGGGCTGGGTGAAATGGGTCTGCATGTAGGCGATCATGCTGCGCATGGCGTCGCCGGTGGGACTGCTGGTGGCGGGCACAAGGCCCACCGCGTCCATCAGCACGCCCAGCAGCGCCTGGGACAATCCGGTGACGGTCTCCCGGCTGCCCAGGTCGGGACAGCCGTCCATCATCCGCAGGAGCGACACGGCCAGGTCGGGCGGCTCCGTCAGCAGACAGTGGCAGAAGGACATCTGCTTCAGCCGCGCCTGAATGGCCGGGATGCTGTCCAGCGGGATGACCGCCACGGTGACCAGGGAGCGTTCCGGGGTGGCAAAGCAGTGCAGCGCGTAGCTGGAAACCACCGCCATCTGCCCCGCCCCGATGACAAACTGCCTGCCGTCCACCACCGCCTGCATGGTGCCCTCCCACACATGGGCCACCTCGACGCACTGGTGGAAGTGGGGCATGCAATGGTTGTTGCGCCTGGTGAAGCACCAGCACAGGGACATCTCATCATTCCGCATCCGGTAGGTTGCCGCAGGGGCACAGGTGGAAGCCATGCACAGCGCCGTCCTTTCCGCAGGGTGTGGACGGGCCGGGCGCGGGTGACAGAAAGCCTCAGGGCCCCTCCTGGCACGAGTATAGCATGGCTGCGCGGGGTCTGTAAAGCCGCCGCAGCCCGGGAGCCAAGCCGAATACGCGGCCGCAGGGCCTGCAAGGAGGAATCACGGATGAAGCAGCCGATGTATCCCGCGTCCCCCAGCCTGAGGGGCGATGACGCCATGACCGTCCGGGGAGACCGCTACCGGTTCACCCTGATCGGCGAGCGCGTGCTGCGCCTGGAATATGACCCGGAGGGCCTGTTCGAGGACCGGGCCACGCAAATGATCCGCAACCGGCGGATCGGGCCGGCAGCCTTCAGCGTCTGGGAGGATGGGGACACGCTGGAAATCGACACGGCGGAATACACCCTGTACTACCGCAAGGGGCCCTTCACTCCGGACAGCCTGACCATCGACGCCCACAACGCCTACACCAACTACGGCGCCCGCTGGCGCTTCGGCCAGGCGCAGTACGGCGATCCGCCCCGGCACCACAACCTCTGCGGCACGGCCCGCACCCTGGACAAGGTGGACGGCGAATGCGCGCTGGACTTCGGCCTGGCGGACAAGAGCGGCCACGCCCTGCTGGACGACAGCCAGGGCATGGTGCTGGCGGAGGATGGCAGCCTGGAGCCCCGGCGGGAGGGCGTGGTGGATATGTACTACTTCGCCACCCGGCACGACTACACGGGGACGCTGCGGGACTTCTACCTGCTGACGGGCGCGCCGCCGCTGCTGCCCCGCTGGGCGCTGGGCAACTGGTGGAGCCGCTACTATGCCTATTCGGCGGAGAGCTATCAGGCGCTGCTGTACCGCTTCCGGGCGGAGGAGCTGCCCTTCACCGTGGCGGTGATGGACATGGACTGGCATGTGACCCGGGTGCCGGAGCGCTGCGGCCGTGGCTGGACGGGCTACACCTGGAACCGGGAGCTGTTCCCCGACCCGGAGGGCTTCCTGGCCTCGGTGCACCGTCAGGGCTACCACACCGCGCTGAACCTGCATCCTGCCGACGGCGTTCAGCCCTGCGAGGAGCAGTACCCCGCCGTGGCCCGGGCCCTGGGTGTCGATCCTGACACCCGCCGGCCCATTGCCTTTGACTGCGCGTCGCCCCGCTTCCTGGAGGTATATATGGAGGAGCTGCTGCATCCCCTGGTGCGGCAGGGGGTGGATTTCTTCTGGATTGACTGGCAGCAGGGCCGCTTCGGCGGGCAGCGGGGGCTGGATCCCCTGTGGGTGCTCAACGACCTGCACTACCGCGACAGCGAGCGGCAGCGGGGCCGGGGCATGATTCTCTCCCGCTATGCCGGGCCGGGCAGCCATCGCTATCCGGTGGGCTTTTCCGGGGATACCGTGGCCTCCTGGGCGTCGCTGCGCTTCCAGCCCTACTTCACCGCCACAGCGGCCAACATCGGCTACAGCTGGTGGAGCCACGACATCGGGGGCTTCCGGGCGGGGGTGCGGGACGGCGAAATGTACCTGCGCTGGCTGCAGCTGGGGGTGTTCCTGCCGATCCTGCGGCTCCACTGCACGAAGAACCCCTTCTGCGCCCGGGAGCCCTGGAGCTTCGGCCGGGAGACTGCGGAGCTGGCGGGGGAGGCGCTGCGGCTGCGCCACCGGCTGATCCCCTACTGGTATTCGATGAACTACCTGGGCTGGCGGGATCTGCACGCGTCGTTGTACCCGCTCTACCATGCCTGGCCGGATTGCCCCGAGGCCTATCAGTTCCCCAACGAATACTGCTTCGGCTCGGAGCTGGTGGTCTGCCCGATCACGGAAAAGTGCGACAGCCGCACCACCCTGGGCTCGGTGCAGGCGTGGATCCCGGCGGGGGTGTGGACGGATCTGTTCACTGGCCGGGTCTACCGGGGCAGCCGCCGGGCCGTCCTCTGCCGGGGGCGGGAAAGCATTCCCGTGCTGGCCAAGCCCGGTGCGGTGGTGCCCATGGACGGTCGTGAGCGCCCGGGCAACAGCACCGCCAACCCGGACGTGATGGACGTGCATCTCTTCCCCGGGGCGGAGAACACCTTTGAGCTGTTTGAGGACGCGGGGGACGGCGACGGCTACCGCCGGGGCGAGATGGCCATCACCACCTTCCGCTGGGAAGGCACAGGCGATACGCTGCGCCTGACGGTGGCGGTGAAGGGCGATGCGTCGCTGCTGCCGGAGAGCCGGCTGTACCGCTTCCACCTGCGGGGCTTCAGGCCGGGGACGGTGGGTGGCGCGCAGGCTCCCGCCATGACCCTGTGCGCGGGGGAGCGCTCCGTCCTGCTGGAGCGCCGGGCGGCCCGGGGCGAAGGCTTTACCCTGACGCTGGGGGACGTGCAGCCCCTGCCCCGGGCGTCCCTCCGGGAGCAGGCATTCGTGCTTCTGCATCAGGCGCAGATGGAGATCGAGCTGAAAACGGCGATTTACGGGCTGTTTGCGGAGGAAGCGGAGGCGCCGGCGATCCTGTCGGGGCTGATGGGCATGGAGCTGGACAGGCCCCTCCTGGACGCGCTGACGGAGCTGGTGCTGTGCGAGGGCATGCCGTAAATGCAACATTCAGAAAACAAACATGCAACAGGCAGATATTGTCCGCCATGGAGGCGAAATGTATAATAAGGTAGAAAACAGACCCGGGACGAAGGGTATCCCGGGCGGACAGGAACGTTTTGACCCGGATGAAAGCCATATACTGAATGATGTATTCCCCGCGGGGGAAACAGGGTACTAACACGGGGCGGAAGACCCATCGGCTCTGTGTCGGAGATAGGCTCATCCATACTCTTCAACCATGGAAAGGAAGGTTGTCCCATGAAGAAACTGTTGGCATTGCTCCTGGCTGCGGCGCTGCTCCTGCCCGCGGCATCCCTGGCGGAGCTGACCCGTGTGAGCGAGGAACCGGTGGAGTTCACATTCTGGGCGGCGTACAATCCCACCTTCCAGACGGACTGGGAAACCATGAAGTGCTGGGACTACCTGGAGGAAGCCACCGGCGTGCACATCAACTGGGAGCTGTACACCCTCACCGAGATGAAGGAGAAGCTGGGCATCCTCCTGGCCAGCGGCGACGTGGACGCCCTGCCCGACGCCTTCTTCCGCTGCAACATCACCGACACCCAGCTGAAGAAGTACGGCCCTGAGGGCTTGTTCCTGGACATCAGCGGCCTGGTGGAGGAATACGCCCCCAACCTGTGCCGGAAGATGACCGACATGGACGCCTGGGGCACCATGCTGGATCCTGAGACCGGCGTGCTCTACGCCACGCCCACCCTCAAGGACAGCATTTCCTCCCGCATCCTGCCCAACTTCTACTTCAACAAGCAGATGATGGACAACGTGGGCTGGACCACCGGCGCGCCCAGGACCACCGAGGAGCTGCATGACCTGCTGGTGCTCATCCGCGACAACGATGCCAACGGCAACGGCGATCCCTCCGATGAGGTGGGCATCACCTCCAACAGCCTGACCCGCATCATGAACCTGTTCTCCGGCGCCTTCGGCATCAACAACCGCGGCCGTGACGACCTGTGCGTGGACGCCGACCCCGCCGACGAGAGCAAGGTGCGCTTCGTGTACACCACGGACGAATACCGCGCCATGCTGTCCTACCTGCACAGGCTGTATACCGAGGGCCTGATCGACAGCAACCTGTTCTCCCTCAAGACCTCCTCCATGGTGGCCCTGGGCAGCCAGAACCAGATCTTCGGCCTGGCCTACCACAGCATCGCCGCCGCGGGCGTGGACGAGAATGACTACATCGGCATGGACGAGCCCATCGAGGGCCCGGAGGGCTACAAGGCCTGGAACACCGTGGACAGCGGCATCTACAAGGGCGCCTTCGTCATCACCGCCAAGTGCGAGCAGCCCGAGCTGCTGGTCAAGTGGGTGGATAACCTGTACACCTACGAGGGCAGCCTGCTGATCAACTTCGGCAAGGAGGGCGAGGACTGGTACTACAACGAGCAGAACCTGCCCACCTGGAACGACGAGCTGATGGCCCAGGTCAACGAGAACACCAACTACGACCTGGTGACCGCGCAGGTTTCCTGCTACGCCTCCGGCAACGTGCCCAACTGGTTCACCGACGAGACCTACCCCGGCGCGCAGTGCCGCGGCCTGGGCTACGAGACCTCCCAGAAGCTGGCCCCCTACACCTGCCAGACGACCTGGCTGTTCAACTTCACCATCGACGAGGCTGAGGAGGTGTCGGCCCTGAAGGCGGACATCATCACCAACTGCCATGACGTGTACCGCGCGGACTTCATCACCGGCGCGAAGGACGTGGACGACGACGCTCAGTGGGACGCCTATGTGCAGGAAATGGAGAACCTGGGCCTGGAGGACCTGATCTACATCTACCAGACGGCGCTGGACCGCATGAACGCCGCGAAGTAACCTGTTTTCCGGCGGATGGCCGGGGAAGCATGGGGCGGAGCGTCCCCGGTTCCCCGGCCATGCTGCTTTCATCCATGCCCCAAAGGAGCTGAGCGATATGACGATACGACCCAAGGCATCCCGCCGTGCGACACTGGGGCGTAGGATTTACAACGAGCTTTCCGCCAACTGGCAGCTGTATCTGCTGATCCTGCCGCCGCTGATCTACCTTGTGATCTTCCAGTACTGGCCCATGCTGGGCACGCAGATTGCCTTCAAGGACTTCAAGGCGACCAAGGGCATCTGGGGCAGCCCCTGGGCCAGCAGCCGGGGCGCGGTGGATCCCTTCAAGCACTTCAACCGCTTCCTGCGCTCCAGCTATTCCCTGCAGATCATCGGCAACACGGTGACGCTGAGCCTGTACCAGCTGCTGGCCAAGTTCCCCTGCTGCCTGCTCCTGGCCCTGATGATGAACGAGCTGCGCAGCGCCAGGCTCAAGAAGGCCGTGCAGCTGGTCACCTACGCGCCGCACTTCATTTCCACCATCATTGTGGTGGGCATCATGCAGCAGCTCTTCGCCGCGCCCTCCGCGCTGATGAAAACCGGCGGCGTGGTCAATACGCTGCTGGGCAAGCTGGGCATGACCCCGGTACCCTTCATGGAGAGCGCCGCCACCTTCAAGCACATGTACGTCTGGTCGGGCATCTGGGCCAGCGTGGGATGGGGCTCCATCATCTACCTGGCCGCCCTGTCCAACGTGGATCCCCAGCACTACGAGGCGGCCACCCTGGACGGCGCCACCAAGCTGCAGAAAATCTGGTACATCACCCTGCCCGTGCTGATTCCCACGGCGGTGACGCTGTTCATCCTGGACGTGGGGCATGTGATGAACGTGGGCTTTGAAAAGGCCTACGCCATGCAGAACGATCTGAACCGCACCTCCTCCCAGATCCTGGCCACCTATGTGTACACCCAGGGCATCAAGGAAGGCAACTATTCCTTCTCGACGGCCATCAGCCTGTTCAACTCCGTGATCAACCTGGTGCTGATCTGCACGGTGAACGCCGTCAGCAGGAAGGTATCCGAAGTAAGCCTGTGGTAAGGGGGTGCGAACCATGAAGAAAGAACAATCCACCGCGATCAGGAGAACCCGCAGCGATGTGATCTTCGATACCGTCAACACGATCATCCTGGTGCTGCTCATGCTTCTGGTGATCTATCCGCTGATCTACGTGGTCAGCTGCTCCTTCTCCACCCCGCTGCTGGTGGTGCAGAGCAAGGTGGTGCTTTTCCCAAAGGGCTTCACCACCATCGCCTACGAGCATGTGTTCCATAACGAGCTGATCATCTCCGGCTACCTCAACACGATTTTCTACACCCTCCTGGGCACCACCATCAACGTGCTGATGACCATCATGGCCGCCTTCCCCCTGGCCCAGAGGAGCTTCAAAATCCGTGGGCCGGTCACGATCCTGTTCACCTTCACCATGCTCTTCACCGGCGGCCTGGTGCCCACCTTCCTCACCGTGCAGAGGCTGGGCATGGTGGACACTGTGTGGGCGCTGATCCTGCCCGGGACCATCAACGCCTGGAACATGTTCATCATGAAGAACTACTTCCAGACCTCCATCCCCGGGGAGCTGTATGAGGCGGCGCGCATTGACGGGGCCAACTGGATGGTCATCCTCACCCGGCTGGTGCTGCCTCTGTCCGCGCCCATCCTGGCGGTGATGGTCCTGTACTACGGCGTGTCCCACTGGAACAGCTACTTCAGCGCCCTGATTTACCTGCGCGACAGGATGCGCTATCCCCTGCAGCTGGTCATGCGCAGCTACTTCTCCGGCAACGACTACGCCGAGCAGGGCGGCGGAGGCGAGGACAGCACCACCGCGCTGCTGCTGACCGAGACGGTCAAGTACGCGCTGATTGTGGTGGCGTCCTTCCCCATGCTGTGCGCGTATCCGTTCATGCAGCGCTTCTTCGTCAAGGGCGTGATGCTGGGGGCGGTCAAGGGCTGAGCGGGACAGCCGGGGGAACAAGGAGGCTGGGCGCAGCCTCCGGATTGCGGGGAGATATGCCATGGACATGACCATCAGCCACAGTGGCTACATGAACTGCGTGCCCGGCCACAGCTTTGGCCCCGTGACGCGGGACTGCTACCTGTTTCACCTGATCTTCTCCGGCTGCGGGGTCTACGAGGAGGGCGGGCGCACCCATACGCTGCATGCCCGGCAGGGGTTCCTGATCCTGCCGGGGCAGGAGACCCGCTATCAGGCGGATATGCAGACGCCCTGGAGCTACGCGTGGATCGGCTTCCGGGGGGTGGACGTGGTGCGGCTGATCCACGCCCTGGGCCTGGGGCCGGAGAAGCTCATCTGGGACATGGCGGAGGACGAGCTGCTGGAGCAGCTGTGCCAGCGCATTCAGCGGGACGCGGCCTGCACCCAGGACCGGGAGGTGCAGCGCAGGATGATGGCGGGGGACATGCTCTGCTTCCTCAACTACGCCGCCATGCCCCTGGGAACCATGTCCGGCACCGCCGCGGCCTACTGCGAGCGGGCGACCATGTTCATCCGCGCCCACCTGAATGAAAAGCTGGCCGTGGAGCAGGTGGCCGGGGAGATCGGGCTGAGCCGCTCGCAGCTGTTCCGCGCCTTCAAGCAGGTGTACGGCGCATCGCCCTGCACCATGATCCAGCGCATCCGCGCCGAGCAGGCCAGGTACATGCTCCTCTACACCCATTTTACCCTGGAGCAGATTGCCGCGGCCTGCGGCTATGCCAACGTGTCGCACTTCTGCGTGGCCTTCCGCAGGCAATGCGGATTGTCGCCCACGGCCTTCCGCAGGACGCGGCACGGCCTGGAGGCCGACGAATCGTGAAGGGAAACATTCTGCGGTATGCGGGCATGGCCGGCATACGGACAAAGGAAAAAGCAAGCATCGGGAAAAACACAGGGATAAGGAGATCGTCATATGGCAAAGATTGTTTTTATGGGCGCCGGCTCCAGCGTGTTTGTGAAGAATGTGGTGGGGGACTGCCTGCTCTCGCCGGTGATGCGGGACAGCGAGTTCGCGCTCTATGACATTGATCCTGTCCGGCTGGACGACAGCTGCCGGATGCTGCAGGCGCTGAGCCGGGCCATGGGCTGCCACGCGGTGTTCAAGCCGTACCTGGGGGTGGAAAACCGGCGGGCGGCGCTGGAGAACGCCGATTATGTGGTCAACGCCATCCAGGTGGGCTTCTACGAGCCCTGCACGGTGACGGACTTTGAGGTGCCAAAGAAGTACGGGCTGCGCCAGACCATCGGGGATACCCTGGGCATTGGCGGCATCTTCCGGGCGCTGAGGACCATCCCGGTGCTGCAGGACTTCGCCGACGACATGATGGCCGTCTGCCCGGATGCGTACTTCCTCAACTACACCAACCCCATGGCCATGCTGACGGGCTACATGCAGCGCTGCACGCCGGTGAAAACCATCGGATTGTGCCACAGCGTGCAGGTGTGCGCCAAGCGGCTGATGGAGGGGCTGGACATGGCCTATGATCCCTCCGTCTCCACGCTGATTGCGGGCATCAACCACCAGGCGTGGCTGCTGGAGATCCGCGACAGGGAGGGCAATGACCTCTATCCGGAAATCAAGCGCCGGGCCTTTGCCCGGACAGACAGGCACCCGGACATGGTGCGCTATGAGATCATGCGCCGCTTCGGCTACTATACCACGGAGTCCAGCGAGCACAACGCCGAGTACATGCCCTTCTTCATCAAAGACAAGTATCCCGAGCTGATCGACCGCTTCAACATCCCCCTGGACGAATACCCCCGCCGCTGCGTCAGGAACATTGAGAAGTGGGCCGCCCAGCGGGACGAGCTGATCAACAACCCCACGCTGCGGCACGAGCTGTCCCGGGAATACGCCAGCCACATCATGGAGGCCATGGAGACCAACACCCCCTACAAGATTGGCGGCAACGTGATCAACCATGGCGTGATTCCCAACCTGCCCGACAACGCCTGCGTGGAGGTGCCCTGCCTGGTGGACGGCTCCGGCGTGACCCCCTGCTATGTGGGCAGCCTGCCCGAGCAGTGCGCCGCGCTGAACCGGGCCTGCATCAACGTGCAGCTGCTGACCATCGAGGCGGCCGTCACCCGCCGGAAGGAAACCATCTATCAGGCGGCAATGATGGATCCCCATCTGCAGAGCGAATTGTCCATCGACGACATTGTGGCCCTGTGCGACGACATGATCGCCGCCCACGGCAGCTGGCTGCCTGAATACCACTGAGCCCCGGCTTTCCCGGAGCCGGCCTGTCCTGCAGATGCTTCTGCAGGATATTTTTTGTCTGCGGGCCAGAATATACCGGCAGAGGCAACCGTGCCGGGAAGGGCATGGCCGTTACGGGGTGAGGAGGCATCTGCCATGGGGAAGAAACCGAACATTGTCATTTTCATGACCGATCACCAGCGGCGGGAGACCATGCCGGGCTACGACTGGTGCATCACGCCTGCGCTGGACGCCTTCGCGCGGGACGCCGTCACCTTCACCAACGCGGTCTGCCCGTCGCCTCACTGCTGTCCCTCTCGGGCACGTTCTTCTCGGGGCTGTACCCTTCGCAGCACGGGGTGTGGAACAATGTGGAGGTGGGGAACGCCCTCTCCCGGGGCCTTTCGGAGGGCGTGAAGCTGTGGAGCGAGGATCTGCAGGAGAACGGCTACCGGCTGTTCTTCTCGGGGAGCGGCGATACCATCGTCAACCCCTACATCATGACGGCGCTGGCGCCTTACGGCCCGGGGCTGGTGCTGGAGGAGGGGGACGGCGCTGCGCCGGGCCATCCGGTTCCATGAGCAAGGGCGGCCTGCACGGGCCGCCTTTTTGCTGCGGAGAGGATACGCAGGGAAAAAATTATTCCCCGGACAGGTTGACAGAATGTACCAGGAATGATAAAATGAACCATACAAATCCTGGCGGCAATGCTAGGGGCTTTTCACAAGCAAGGAGGAGGACAAGGAAAATGAAGAAACTGGTGGCTATGGTGTTGGCCCTGTGCATGCTGATGGCATGCGTGCCTGCGTTTGCAACGCTGACCATCCCGGAAACGGCAGCGGACGTGCCCGGCGCAGTGAAGCCGGCTGTGCCTGACTATACGCTGACTGTAGTGGATGACCATTACGTGCTGACCATTGACGGTGTAACTGGTGATGATGTGTCGTATGCAGGCATCTCCGGATACGACAAAGACGACAATTATGGCGATATTTCCTTAACCTGGAACGGCAGTGCCTTTGAATCCAGTGGGCTGCTGGACGAGGTATACAGCAATGGCAGGGAACTTTTTTTCCACATTAACAAGGACGACGGCAGCGGCTACTATTCCTATAGTGTGGAGCCGGAAACCGGTGCTCTGATCTACGTTTCCGAGGGCAACTGGAGCGAAGACGGCGAATCCGTGTACGGCTGGTATGAAGACTGTTTCACCTATCGGAATGGCACGTGGGATGACGGCTATGTTAACGTGGAGTACAATTCGGTCAGCGGCAAGGTGATGTCCTATTCGATTGACTACCCCAGCGGCATTACCGTTTCCTATAACCGCTACGGTAAGATTACCGGCGGCCACTGCATGGCCCCCGATGGTGACTTTTACTGGGATTCCTATTCCAACTGTTGGATCAACGAAGTAACTGGCGAGCGTAATACGGAGCTGGAGCCGCTGAACGCGGAGAATTATCCTGCGCCTTACGCTGTTCCCTACGTTTTGTACAAGCCCAGTGCCGATCTGAAAGACCTGGATACGACTGAAGGCGAACTGTACGAGTTGGAGGGCGGCAACTACTACTACTGGAGCGGAGCCGTTGAAGCCGTCTATGATGCGGATGGCAAGCTGGAGAGTTATTCCTACATTAACCTGGAAGGCAACAAATCCGTCACCTATGATGCGAACGACGTGCTGATCGGCGCCTGGGTTGAACTGCCTGACGGCACCTCCTACGGGTATGACAATGAGTTTGGCTGGTATTACTACAATGGCGATGAAGTTGTTCTGCTGGACGAGGCTCCCGAAGGGCTGCTGGACGACATGGATCCTCTGAAGGAGAAAAATGCGCCCGTGGCCTCCAAGGTTCAGTACACCTGGTACGACCACAACACCGTTGGCCTGGTGGGCCTGTCCCTGCGCGACATGGGCATCACCGACAAGTGGTACAACGTGGTGCCTGTGGATCTGACCCAGGACGGCGTGCAGGTGCTTGACCTGGTGGGCAGCAACCTGTTCCACATCGGCAAGGCCGCGGTCATTGTGCAGGACGGCAAGGTGTCCGTGGACTACGACCTGTTCTTCGGCGAGGGCTATGTGAAGGACGAGTGCGTGCAGTGGTTCACCTCCCTGGACGACATCACCACCGATTTCCTGAACAACCCCACCAGCGATGTGGCCTTCGGTCAGGAGCTGAGCATTGCGGATGACCTGGGCGGCGCTGAGACCGCGATCCTGTTCATCTGCAACCATGTCACCTACCGTCAGCCCTACAACGGCGACAACGGCTACCTGAGCCGCTACTGGCCGAACCGTCAGCGGTGGATCGACTACCGTGCCGAGCTCACCGAGCTGCTGGAAGGCATGAGCAAGTAATACCTTCCCTTTCCCGGCCGCCTCTCTTCGGAGGGGCGGCCCTTTTGATGCATACGAAAACGCCGCCTCCCGGCAGGGAAAGCGGCGTTTGTCATGGTGGTGGTGTCACAGCTGCTGCAGGAAGCGGACGATCTGCTCCGCCAGCAGGCGATGGCCCGCATCGTTGGGGTGGAGGCCGTCGGGGATGTAGCGCTGCTGAATCACGGGAACCCTCGGCTGCATGCCGGAGGTGGCGAAGAGATCCAGCACGGGCAGGGAATAGAATTCCGCCACCTCCCGGATGATGCCCACGTATTCCTTCAGCGTGGCCACGTCCTGGGGCTTCTTGCCGTCTCCCCGGGGGTTGTCCTCGTTCAGGCGGTGCAGGGGCGTCAGCACAACGATGCGCGCGGCGGGGTATTTCTCAATCAGCCGGGTGTACAGCGTGTGCAGCCCACCGTAGAAGCTGTATACGTCGCGGTCGGCCATGCAGCCCAGGGGGGCGTCGCCGTGGCCGAAATCGTTGGTGCCGCCGAAAACCACCACAATGTCCGCGTCGGGATCCATCTCATCCACCCGGCCGGGGAAGTCCAGGTCGTGCCGGGGGTTCTCGGAGGGGACGGTCTGCCGGGCGATGCGGGTGCCGCCGATACCGTAGTTGCGGCAGACCGCGCCGGTCTGCTGCGCAATCAGCGTGGTGAAGAAGCAGCTCTCCCCGCTGGTGCCGTGGCCCTCTGTGATGCTGTCGCCCAGGAAGTTGATTTTCTTGCCTTGCAGGTTCATGGGTACAATCTCCTTTGTGTATGATTAGTCGTGCTTGCGCCAGCCTTCCAGCCAGGTGCGTACCAGGGGGATCCACTGGGTCGCGGGGGGCTCGATGCACGCGCCGCTGGCGGCCTGGGTGACCCAGTTGGCCAGGGACAGGCCGTGCTGGCCGTTCTGGAACATGTGGAACTCCACGGGGATGTGCTTGTCCGTCATGGCGGACACCAGCATCAGGGAGTTCTGCACGGGCACAACGGGATCCGCCTGGGTGTGCCAGACAAAGGCCGGGGGCATGGCGTCGGTAACGCAGTTCTCCAGGGACAGCTCAGTCTTCTTTTCCTCGTAGCGGTCGCCCAGCAGGCACTTGAAGGAACCGTGGTGCGCCCAGGGGCCGCTGGTGATCACGGGGTAGCCCAGGATCATGCCGCCCGGCCGGAGCATGTCGGGGGTGGTGTGCAGATCCTCTGCCACCCAGCTTTCACGCCACAGCGCGCAGTAGCTGCAGGCCAGGTGTCCGCCGGCGGAGAAGCCCACCACCGCGATGCGTTCCGGGTCGATGAGCCACGCTTCGCTGTGCTCGCGGGCCTGGCGGATCAGGTTGCCAACCTCCTCCAGCGCGGTGGGGAAGCGGGCGGGATCCACCGAGTAGCGCAGTACCGCCGCGTGATAACCCATGGCCACGAACTGCATGGCGATGGGATCGGCCTCCCGGTCGGAGGTGAAGGCGTAGCCGCCGCCGGGGCAAACGATGATCAGCGGGCGAACGTTGGTCATCAGCTCATGGGAGGCCTCGTAGAGGTACAGGGTGGCGGAGGCGTAGGGCTGGGAACCGTTCACATGGACGTCGATGGTCTTGAGAAGCATGAGGATACCTCCTTTGTGATCGGGAACCGGCAGGTGCCGGCGGATTTACACGGTCTGGCCCTCGCGCTGCATGCGGGCCTTTAAGCAGATGCCGCGCCAGCGGGGGGTCAGGAAGAAGCAGAGCATCACCAGCATGCCGAAGCAGAAGCTGATGGGGAAGCTGGCCATGACGTACAGGCCTGCGCCGAGGGCGTCGATCAGGTAGGCCACGGGAATGCGCACGGCCCAAAGCATCAGGATATTGACGATGGTGGGGTAGGTCATGATGCCCATGCCGTTGACGAAGGCGATGATGCCGTTGAACACCGCAAACGCGCTCAGGGAGGGAGTCACGATGCGGACATAGCGCAGGGCCAGGGCCAGCACCTGGGGATCGTCGTTGAACAGGCGGAGGACGGGACGGGCGAACACCGTCACCACCAGGGCCGCGGCCAGGGTGATCATGCCGGAGAACAGGGGAATCCGCCAGCCGCCCCGGGCCAGACGGTCGTAGCGCTGAGCGCCCAGGTTCTGCCCGGCAAAGGTGGTGCCCGCCGAGGACAGGGCGTTGATGGCCACGTTGGCCAGGCCGTTGACCTTCGAGCCCACGGTGCAGGCCGCCATGAAGATGGAGCCCTGGGCGTTGATGAGCGTCTGCAGGAACAGGTGACCCACGGAATAGAAGGAGTGGTTCAGCCCCAGGGGGATGCTGACCCGGGCGATGTCCCTGAGCGCCTGCCTGTCCGCGCCGTGGGGAATGGGGGAATAGCCCAGCTCCGGGTAGCGGCGGCGGATGTACACCATGCTGATCAGCCAGGAGATGTACATGGCGATGATGGTGGCCCAGGCCGCGCCGGACACGTCCATGCCCAGCCCCGCCACCAGCACGAGATCCAGCACAATGTTGACCAGGCAGGAGATCAGCAGGAACAAGAGCGACGAGTTGCTGTCGCCCACGCCCCGCAGGATACCTGCGTTCACGTTGTAGCCCAGGTTGCCCAGCGTGCCCAGGAACAGGATGCGGATGTAGCTCACCGCCATGTCCCAGGTGTCGGCGGGGGCCTGCATCAGCCGCAGGAGCAGCGGGCCGAAGCATACGCCCAGCACCGTCAGCGGCAGGGCGCACAGGTACAGGAACACCGTGGCGTTGCGCACCACCACCCGCTGCCGCGCCTGATCGCCGCTGCCGGTGGACTGGCTCACCAGAATGGTGACGCCGGTGCCCAGGCCCATGAACAGGCACAGGAACATCTCCACCGGCTGGCTGCTGGTGCCCACCGCCGCCAGGGCGGTCGCGCCGCAGTAGTTGCCGATGACCAGCATGTCCACCGTGCTGTAAAGCTGCTGCAGGATATTGCCGATGCACAGCGGTAAAGCGAAGCGCAGCACCAGGGGAAAGATCCGCCCCTGGGTCATGTCCACCTTCACCGTCTTGCGCTGCAAAGCAATCACCTCAATTCCAGGGAGTAGGATTCGCCCTGGAACAGGGAAATCCTGCCGAAAGATGCCGCAGGAGCCGCCCCGGCGGAGAAAATCACGTCCGGCTGAGCAGATGTACCCAGCGGGCATCCACCTGGGCGGAAAGGCACCGAAGGATATTGACCATTCGGCAATTTGCGCCACAATACAAAACCAACCGGATGGTCTATATTTTTTTTGACGGAAGGGATGGCCATGAAGCGGGAGGAGAAGAATCAGCAGACCCGTCGGAGGATTATGGACAGCGCCCTGGTGGAGTTTGCGCAGCGGGGGTACGGGGGCAGCTCCGTGAACAACATCTGCGCGGCCCAGGGGGTGTCCAAGGGGATTATCTATCATTATTTTGACAGCAAGGATGCATTGTACCTCAGCTGCGTGGAGGAATGCTTTCAGCTGCTGACGGAGCACCTGCGCACCCGCGTGCCCGCTCCGGAGGGCCCGGTGCAGAAGCAGCTGGAGGACTACTTTGCCTGCAGGATGGACTTCTTCCGCAACCGCCCGGTGTATCAGCCCATCTTCTGCGAGGCGGTGATCAACCCGCCATCCAACCTGCAGGAGGCCATCCGGGCCTGCAGGCGGGGCTTTGACCGGCTGAATGCCGACATCCTGGAGGGGATGCTGACGCCCCTGCCCCTGCGCGGGGACATGGCCCGGGCGGATGTGGTGGAGATGGTGCGGCAGCTGCAGGACTTCATCAATGCCCGTTACCGCATGACCCCCATGAGCCCCGAGGAATTCCGCGCCAGGGACGAAAGCTGCCGCCGGGCGCTGGACATCCTTCTCTATGGCATCATTGAAAGGAAGGAATAACCATGCGCGATCAGAACGCAGACTCCCGGAATATCCTGGGAGAAATGAAGCCCTCCCGGGCGATTGTGAAGCTGGCTGTGCCTGCGACCCTGGCACTGCTGGCCAAGGCCGTGTACAACATTGTGGATACGGCCTACATCGGCATGCTGAACAACGATATGGCTCTGACGGCGGTGGGCGTGACGCTGCCGCTGCTGCTGATTATGG
This sequence comes from Eubacteriales bacterium, assembly GCA_034104265.1. GTDB lineage: Bacteria > Bacillota > Clostridia > Christensenellales > Aristaeellaceae > UBA11524. The sequence continues at coordinate 24,087 of JAXEEE010000055.1, forward strand.
TGTCCATTGAGAATATCTTTGCCGCGGGCGCGGCGGTGCTGGCGGGCCGACAGCTGGCGCGAAGGACGACGAGGGCGCCAGCCGCACCGTCACCACGGTGATCGGGCTGTCGGTGCTCATCGGCATCGGCCTGTGCGTGGGCGGCATCCTGCTGATGGAGCCGCTGCTGCGCTCCTTCGGCGCGTCGGACGCCTCCCTGCCCCTGGCCAAGGACTACGCCTTCTGGATGTTCATCGCCGCCCTGGCGAACCTCCCCGCCCAGAGCATGAACTGCGCCGCCCGCGCGGAATCCTCGGTGAAGATTTCCTCCGCGGCGGTGATCACCGGCGCGCTGCTGAACGTGGCGCTGGATCCGGTGTTCATGTTCGACTGGGGCCTGAACCTGGGCGTGGCGGGCGCGTCCATGGCCACCACGGTGTCCCAGTTCGTCACCTTCGGCATCCTGACCTGGTTCTACCTGAGCGGCCGGTCGGTGATCAAGCTCCGGGCGAAGGCCTTCCGCCCCTCCTGGAGGTTCGTCAAGGACGTGGCGGCCATCGGCATCCCCACCGCCGTCATCCAGATCTGCCTGTCTGTGGCCTCCTCCCTGACCAACATTGCCGCCGCCTCCCTGCCCGGGGCGGACAACATCATTGCCGCCTACGGTGTGGTGCAGCGGCTGATCCTCATCGGCTGCTATGTGGTGATGGGCTTCATGCAGGGGTATCAGCCGGTGGCCTCCTATGCCTTCGGCGCGAAGAACGAGGATCGCTTCCACCAGTCGGTGCGCTTTGCGCTGAAGGGTGCGCTGCTTCTGACGGTGGTGGTGGCCGCCCTCTGCATCGTCCTGGCCAGGCCGCTGATCATGCTCTTCAACCGTAACCCGGAGATCTTGGCCTATGGCCGGGCGCTGCTGATCTCCCAGGTGGCGCTGTACCCGGCTTTCGGCCTGTGCTACATGATGACCATCACCTTCCAGACCATCGGTTCCTCCCGCTACGGCCTGTTCCTGTCCATGATCCGCCAGGGGCTGTTCTATGTGCCCTTTATCCTGACGCTGCCCCGGTTCCTGGGGGTGGCGGGCATCTATGCCGCCCAGCCTGCGGCGGATGTGCTGACGATTCTGGTGTGCGTGTTCTCCATCCGGGCGATGAAGCGCATTGCCTCCAGGAACATGGGCGCGCTCCCCGAGGACAAGGCCTGATTCCATCTGCATAGGAAAAACCGGCGCGGCTCCGTCATGGAACCCGCCGGATTTTTTTGTGCGCAGGAGGGCCTTATGCCTCCAGGATGGTGAAGCGCATGGCGCAGGGCAGCGCGCCGCCGCTGTCCAGGGGGGGAGGAGATGATCTCCGCCGTGCGCAGCTTCACCCCCAGCATGATCTGGTAGTGGTGGAGGAAATGCCCCGCGCAGCAGTAGCAGTAGCACCGGGGCACATGGCCCGTCCAGCCGGAGTGGCTGAAGTTGGAGCAGGCGCAGGCATATCGGCCCCCCTCCCGGGCGCGCACCGCGTCCACCAGGATGGAGCCGTCCGCCATCAGGCTGGGCACGCCCATGAAGGGTACCTCCGGGATCAGCGCGATGCGCTCCGCCAGGGACTTGTCCGCGTACTTCTTCGCGAAGGCCTTCGAGGCCTTCTCCCGGGCGCCGCCCTTGCAGCAGGCGTTCCACTCGAACACCCGGCGGAGGTCGTCCTCCTCCAGGGCGTCGGACATGACCTGGGCGGCGCGCTGGAAATAGGCGGCCTTCTGCTTCTTGGGGCTGCTGCTGACAAGCTGCTCGAAGCCGCCGTTGATCTGCCGGATCAGCGTTTCCGGCAGGCCGAAGAGGATCAGGGATTCACGGAACTTCTCGGGGCAGGGCATGGGCGTCGCCTCCGCGGTGTTTTTTCTGGTTCTTGTAAGCTGATGATACACCGATATGCAGCCGTCGAAAGCAGGTCGCCTTGCTCCCGGCCTTGGTGACGGCCAGCTCGTCCGCGTCAACGCCAACCTTGACGATATCATCCGGCTTTTATTGAACCAAAATCATAACCGTCTCCACATGGCTCGATACGATAGGCTGAATGTCTTTGCTATTTTTCTGTTTATGGGAACAAATCCACAGCCGTTTCCTTGGTTGAGCCGTTTGCGGAAACATATCTACGGCGTTTTTGGCCCTATCGGTAGACGAGAACATATCCATTCATGATAAAAGAACGTGTCTAATTGCATAACTGTAATAATCTACTACTAATCTAAAATAAAGCGATTATAAGCTATCCTTTTTCCTGTGTTTGTTTTAAAGTTTTCACCTATACACTTTTTTATCTTTTCCTGTTCTTTTTCTTTATCCATA
>JAXEEE010000056.1:0-14060 GCA_034104265.1 Eubacteriales bacterium
AGCCGGGGCGTGCTCGTAATACGCAAAGGGAATCCCCATCTCCCGCAGCCGTCCGGCCACGATGCGCTTGTTGGACATCCGCCCGACGCTCCCTTCCTCCGCTGCGCCCGCGCATGCAGAAATCACAGTTTTTATGGAAAATCCAGTGGAAAATCCATGGTAACCATGTTATAATACGCTTATCAGTTCACAGAATCAAGTGGAGGAGGGCGTTCATACAATGAAAAGACGTATCGGTATCCTGACCAGCGGCGGCGACTGCCCCGGCCTGAATGCGGCCATCCGCGGCGTGACCCGCGCTGCCTATGAAATGTTTGACGCTGAGATCATCGGCATCCACGACGGCTACCGCGGCCTGATCGAGGGCGACTACCAGCAGATGAACCGCAGCGATTTCTCCGGCATCCTGACCCTGGGCGGCACCATCCTGGGCACTGCCCGCACGCCCTTCCGCAACATGCGCGTTATCGGCGAGGACAAGGTGGATAAGGTCGCCGCCATGAAGAAGACCTACAAGGATCTGAAGCTGGACTGCCTGGTGACCCTGGGCGGCAACGGCACCCACAAGACCGCCAACCTCCTCTCCGAGGAAGGTCTGAACGTCATCGGCCTGCCCAAGACCATTGACAACGACCTCTACGGCACGGACTTCACCTTCGGCTTCCACACCGCCATGGACATCGCCACCGAGGTCATCGACCGTATCCACACCACCGCCGCCTCCCACGGCCGCTGCATGGTCATTGAGATCATGGGCAACAAGGCCGGCTGGCTGACGTTGTATTCCGGCGTGGCCGGCGGCGCGGACGTCATCCTGATCCCCGAGATTCCCTACAAGATCGAGAACGTGGCCAAGGTGGTTGAGGCCCGCGCCAAGTCCAACAAGGGCTTCACCATCATCGCCGTGGCCGAGGGCGCCATGGACAAGGAAGAGGCCAAGATGAAGAAGAAGGAGCGCGAGGCCAAGCGCGCTGCCGAGCACTTCTCCTCCAGCGCCTATGTGGCCCAGCAGCTGCGCGACCTGGTGGGCGTGGAGGCCCGCAGCGTGGTGCCCGGCCACATCCAGCGCGGCGGCACCCCCTCCGCCTACGACCGCGTGCTGTCCACCCAGTTCGGCGTGCATGCGGCCGAGCTGATCCGCGACGGCATCTTCGGCGTAACCGTGGCCCTGAAGGGCAACGAAATCTCCCACAACCTGCTCAAGGACATTGCCGGCGTGCCCAAGCTGGTGCCCCAGGATCACCAGATGATCACCATCGCCAAGAACATCGGCATCTCCTTCGGCGACTGAGCCCTGTCTTCCCTGCCCCGGCTTTCCGGCACGCCCGGAGGGCCGGGGCTTTTTTGCCGGTGGACAAAACCCGCCGCCGGTGCTATGATCTTGTATGAACGATCTGATGCAGAGGATGAACCGTCATGCAGGAATTTCTCGTCACGCTGAACATCATGCTGCCCCTGCTGATCATGCTGGGGATCGGCTGGCTTTTGCGGCGCATCGGCTGGATGACCGAGCCCGTCACCCAGGGCATGAACAAGCTGGTCTTCCGGCTGTTCCTGCCGGTGCTTCTGTTCAACAACGTCCGCACCCTGGATGTGGCCAATGCACCGGGGCTTTCCTTTGCGGCGTACCTGTTTTTCGGCGTGCTGGGGGTGTACCTGCTGGCGCAGCTGATCGTCCCCAGGCTGGTGAAGGATTCCCGCAAGTCCGGGGTGGTGGTGCAGGGCGTGTTCCGCACGAACTTTGCCATTCTGGGCGTGCCGCTGATGCAGTCCATCTTCGGGCAGGCAGGCATGGCCACGGTGACGCTGGGACTGCCGGTGGTCATCCCGCTGAACAACGTGCTGGCGGTGCTGGCGCTTTTGCCCTGCGGGGGCAAGGCGGATGTCCGCTCCGTGATCCGCAAGATTGTCACCAACCCGCTGATCATCGGCGTGGCGCTGGGCGGCGTATGCCTGCTCAGCGGTCTGACTCTGCCGGGCCCCATCGACAAGGTTTGCACGGATCTGGGCTCCCTGGCCACGCCGGTATCGCTGCTGGTGCTGGGGGCGTCGCTGCGCTGGCAGGGCATGAAGGACAGCCGCCGTTTGCTGACGTGGACGCTTGTCTTCAAGCAGCTGATCATCCCCTTCGCCATGGCGGGGCTGGCGGTGCTGCTGGGCTTCCGTGGGATGGAGCTGGCGGTGATCGTGATTCTCTTCGGCGCGCCCACGGCGGTGAGCAGCTTCCCCATGGCCCAGGCCATGGGCGGCGACGGGCAGCTGGCGGCCAACACGGTGGTGATGACCACGGTGCTGTCCATGGGCACGCTGTTCGCACTGATCTATCTGTGCAAGCTGGCGGCGTTCTTCTGACGCTGCATACGTAAAGAACCGCCGGGCATCCGTATGGCTGGATGCCCGGCGGTTTTGTCTGTCGGCAGGATGATGGAGCGCGGAGGGAAACGGGGGGCGCATCCTAGCAGGCTGCGGAGACTGCCGTTTCCATTGCGGATGCAGGCATCCGCTCGGATACTCCGGCTTCTTTGGTTTCTATTTCCCTTTTCTTTTGTGCTGCGCCTGGGCTGCCGCCCAGACCCGCGCAGGGGCTATCGCCGCCCCTGCACCTGCGCAAGGAGCTTCGCCCCTTGACCCGTTTTCGCTGGCGCGGTTCCATGAGGGATGAGCGAATCTGCCGTTTCCATCGCGGGATGCAGGGCATCCCGCCCGGAAACTCTCTTGCTGTTTTGGGGAGGAACGCTGGGCTGCCGCCCAGACCTGCGCAGGGGCTAACGCCGCCCCTGCACCCGCGCAAGGGGTTTCACCCCTTGACCCGTTTCCGCTGGCGCGTTCCCTAGGTGGGGTCAGGCTTGCTTCTTTTCCTTCTCCTGCGCCAGCTGGATCATGGTCCAGGCGATATCCGCGGCGGCGTTAGGGTTGATCTCCTTCCGCTGGGCGGCAATCATGGCGGCGCGGTCCTCGTCGCTGTGCAGCAGCGCGTCCAGGCGCTGGGGCAGCTCCTCCGGCTTATGGCAGTAGGAGGCCAGACCGTAGCGCTCGAAGAAGCTGGCGTTGGCCGTCTCGCAGCCTTCGATGGGGTTGATGATAATCATGGGCGTACCGATGGTCATGGCCTCGGAGGTGGTCAGTCCGCCGGACTTGGTGACCAGCACATCCGCCGCAGCCATCAGCGGGTACAGCGGCGATACCCTGCCCTGCACGCTCACCCGGCTGTCGCCGCCCCACTCGGCCTCCGCCTCGGCCTTGGCCCGGGCGTTGGAGCCACAGACCACCGTCAGGTGATCGCCCTCCCGCAGGGACGGCAGCAGCGTGCCGATCACCCGGGGCAGATGGCCCGCGCCCATGGAGCCGCCCACCAGCAGCACCTCCCGGCCGTTTTCGTCCAGGCCCAGGGCACGCTTGGCCTCCCGCTTGTCCGGGCAGGGGGTGCAGGCGGGATTCACCGGGATGCCCGTGACGTGGATCTTCCCCTCCGGGATGCCCCGGTCCAGGCACTCCTGCCGGTTGGCCTCATGGCCGATGAACAGCGCGTCCTCCTCCACATCCTCGCTGAAGGGGTGCAGGGTATAGTCCGTCATGACCATGCCCAGCACGCCCTGAAAGAGTCCCTTGTGCTGCAGGCGGGTCACGCTCTGCCCGCCGAAGAGGTGCGTGCACAGGATGATATCCGGCTGATACTCCGCCAGCAGCTGCTCCATGCGGAAGGCGTAGCTGGCGTTGACATAGTAGATCGGGGATTTGTACCGGGTGCTGCTGATTTTCTTGCCGATCTTGTAGACCTTCCCGAACAGCTGGGGTACATAGCGAACCATATTGACATAGGTGCCGCACACCAGCCTGGACAGCTGCTGGCCGCCAAAGGCCAGGCAGTCCTCCACGCGGCTCTCCACACCCTGCTGCGTCAGCGCGTCGCGCAGGGCGTAGGCGGCGGCGTCATGGCCGCCGCCGGTGTGCGCGGACAGAATCAATGCTCTCATGGCATGCTCTCCTCCCTGTCCTGCAGCTGCTCCTCAATGATGCGGCAGGCCTGCAGGATGATTTTCGCGCAGGGGCGTGAGGCGTAGTAGGCCGCCGTGCGTTCCTCCGGCCGGGGCGCTTCCGCGCTCCTGCCCAGCAGCTCCCCGCACTGGGTGGTGCCCATTTCCTCCAGGAAGCGGCGGTAGACCTCCTGCACCCGGGCGTACACCTGGGTGCGCTTGGCCTTGTCCGCACCGTCTGGGCCCTCCAGCGCACCGCAGAGCATCACCGCCGCCGAAAAGGCGCCGCAGTTCTGCCGCAGCCTGCCCATACCCCCGCCAAAGCCCACCGCCACCAGGGACGCCTGCTCCTCCGTCAGCCCGGCCAGCTCGCCGTAGGCCTTCATCACCGACTGGGCGCAGTTGTCCCCTGAGGCGAAAAGCTGCAGGGCTTTTTTCTCCCGTACCGTCATGCGCGGATAGCCTCCTGTTACTGGCTGATCATGATGGTATCGCGCAGATGGTCGTACACCTGCTCCTTGTAGGTGGAGGTATACGCCTTGGGGTAGGACACGTGCACGGTATAGAGCACCTTGTTCACGCAGGTGGCATGGACGCGCCCCGCCACCTCCACGTTGCCCGAGAGGGTGCCGGTGTAGTTGGCGTACACGCCGGCGCTGTCCAGCAGGTTGCGCTCAGCCGTCTTGGAGGGGCTGTAGCTGTCGAAGCCGGATTCGCCGATGCTGTCCAGCATGTCGGTGATGACCTTCTTCAGGTCGCTGGAGGAATAGTTGCTGCTCACCGACGTGGCGGTGATGGTGATGCTGGCAGCGTAGTCCACGTTCATGTCCGGGTTCACCAGCATGAAGGAGTTGGACGCGGGGGTCTCGATGGTCCAGCCCACAGGCGCCTCGAAGGACAGGCGGATATTGGTGGCGTCGTACACCTGGTAGGTGAAGGTGATGGGCGGCACAGGCGAGGGGGTGGGCTTGTCGATGGGGTCGATGATGACCGGGGTCGCGCCGGCGTACTGGCTGGTCATGGTGGGCGCGACGGTGATCACAACCTCCTCCGGGACGTACACGTCGCCCATGTTTTCCTCCGCCAGAGGATCGTAGGCGCCGTTGTCATAGTCGTAGTCGAAGGTCAGCTCCGGCGTGGCTGTAGGAATCACGGTCAGGTTCTGCGTCGCCTGACCGGCCGGGGCGGCAGCGGTGGTCACGGGGGTGTAGCGGGAATTGGACTTGCTCTGACAGCCGCACAGCACGAAAACGCACATGAGCAGCGCCATGGCCAGCACGAGTCGCTTCTTCATCATCAATCCCTCCAATGTTGTCAAGTCTTCCCTGAAAATACAACGGATGAAGCGCGCCGATCACTGCGCGCCGTCGTCGTAGCGGGGATGATACAGCCTGCGGTCCAGGCTCCAGATCTTCTCGGAGAAGGCCCCCTCCGGCACCCTGTCCATGATGCCCTGCATCTCGTTCATGCGGGCGTCCAGGAGATCAATCCAGTGGAGCACCTCCGCCTCGGGGAACATGGGCTGCCGGGGGCTGCCATACTCAGCCTCGCCGTGGTGGCTGATGATCATGTGCTCCAGCAGCACCACCATTTCGCCCTCCACGCCCACGTTCTTCGCCGCCTGGGAAAGCTGGGCCACGCCCCGCACCAGATGCCCGATGAGCAGCCCGTCCCGGGTGTAGTCGGACACATTGCCCATCTCGTCGCTCTTCATCTCGCTGATCTTGCTCAGGTCGTGGAGGATCACCCCCGCCCTGAGCAGATCCCCGTGGAGGAAGGGATAGGCCTCAAGCACATGCTCCGCCAGGCGCAGCATGCCGGTGGTGTGATGGAGCAGGCCGCTGCGCTCGGCATGGTGGAGCCGCTGCCCCGCCGGGAACCACATCAGCCTGTCCCCCGCCATGCGCAGCATCTCCCGCACCAGCTTCTGCAGATCCTCGCTGGCGAAGCGGTCGATGGTGTCGTTGATCTCCCGGAGCATGTCCTCGGGCTTTTCCGGGGCGCAGGGCACCAGGCGGGCCAGGTCGACGCCGTCCTCGGGCTGGGCAGGACGCATGCGCTCCACCCGCAGCTGGGTGCGGCCGTTGTACTCCTGCACCAGGCCGCGCACCTTGATCACCGTGCCTGCGGGGGGCGGGGCGACGGTGCCGTCCCACATCTTGCAGTTGATTTCCCCGGTGCGGTCGGTCAGGTTCATGTCCAGGTATTTGCTGCCGTTGCTGCCGGTGCGCTGGTCGCTGGAGCGTACCAGCAGGAATCCCTCGAAGCGCAGATCCTTCACCAGCTGGCTGACGGTCATCTGTTCCATCGGATCGATCCTCCTGTTGTATCATGGTGCTGTCGGGCGGATGGTGCATGCAGCCTTCCCCTCCGGGGAAGGTGGCTGAGCGCAGCGAGGTCGGATGAGGTCGTTCCCCTGATGCTTGCGGAGCCTGCCGTTTCCATTGGGCGAAGGGGCACGCCGGGCTGCCGCCCGGACCTGCGCAGGGGCTAACGCCGCCCCTGCACCCGCGCAAGGGGCATCGCCCCTTGACCCTTTCTACGCTGGCGCGGTTCCCCGGCGTTGCGCTCAGAAGGGGGCGTCGCCGCCCTGGTGGCCCGCCTCAGGGGCCAGGTTGGCGTAGGTGGTGTATTCGCTCAGCCAGGCCACCTTGATGGTACCCAGCGGGCCGTTGCGCTGCTTCTGCACGATGATCTCGCCCACGTTCTTTTCCTCGCACTCGGGATCGTAGTAGCCCTCGCGGTGGATGAACATGACCACGTCGGCGTCCTGCTCGATGGAGCCGGAGTCGCGCAGGTCGGACAGGGCGGGACGCTTGTTGTCGCGGGTGGTGGAGGCGCGGGACAGCTGGGCGCAGGCCAGCACCGGCACCTTCAGCTCGAGGGCGATGGCCTTCAGCGACCGGCTGATCTCGCTGACCTCCAGCTGACGGTTCTCGCTCTTGCCGTCGGCCCGCATCAGGCCCAGGTAGTCCAGCACGATCAGGTCAAGGCCCTTGTCCATCATCAGCCGACGGCAGCGGGAGCGCAGCTGGGAGGGCGTGATGCCCGCGGTATCGTCGATGTACAGGGGCGAGTTGGCCATGGGGCCGATGGACCGGGCCAGGCGCATCCAGTCATCGCTGTCCAGGCGGCCCTGGCGCACCCGCTGCATATCCACCCTCGCGTCGGAGCACAGCAGGCGCAGGGCGATCTGCTCCCGGGGCATTTCCAGGGAGAACACCGCCACGGACTTGCCCGCGTGGAGGCATGCATACCCGGCAATGTTCATAGCCAGGGAGGTTTTGCCCATGGAGGGGCGTGCGCCCAGGATGATCAGCTCGCCCACGTGCAGGCCGGTGAGCATGTTGTCCAGGGCGGTGAAGCCCGTGGGCACGCCGGACACCCGGCCCTTGAGCTTGGCCAGCTCCTCAATGTTGGCGTAGGTATTGTACAAAACGTCCTTGACGTGCACCAGGGTATCGCCGCCGCCCCGGTTCATCACGATGTCGAAGATGGCCTTCTCGGCGTGATTGAGGGTATCGGGGAGGGGGTTCTGCTGGCTGTAACATTCCTGGCTGATTTCCTGGGAGGCCTGGATAAGCCTGCGCAGGGTGCTTTTCTCGCTGACCAGGGCAATGTACGCCTTGACGTTGGCAGTGGTGGGCACGTACTGGCTCAGCTCGATGAGGTAGGCTGTACCGCCCACGCCCTCCAGGGTGCCGCGCCGGGACAGCTCCGTATCCACGGTGATGATGTCCACCGGGCTCTGCTCCATGTGCAGCTTGCGCATGGCGTCGTAGATCTCCCGGTGCTGGGGCTGGTAGAAGTCGTCGCCCTGCAGGCGTTCGCAGGCCTGCTCCACGGCGTTGTCATCCTGGAGCATTGCGCCCAGGACGGACCGCTCTGCCTCCACGCTGTTGGGCGGCGTCACGCCGCGCAGCTCAGGACGGGATTCCATGCGCTCACCTCGCTTGCATCTGTAGGGTGGTTCAGTCTGTTATCCGGGAAACATGCTGCAGCCGCCGCACCCACCACGCCTTCCCCTCCGGGGAAGGTGGCCGAGCGCAGCGAGGTCGGATGAGGCCGTACCTTTGCAGATTGCGGAACATGCCGTTTCCATTGCAGGCTGCAGGGCAGCCTGCTCGGAAACTCCGTTGGTTACGGGGAGACGCCGGGCTGCCGCCCGGACCTGCGCAGGGGCTAACGCCGCCCCTGCACCCGCGCAAGGGGCATCGCCCCTTGACCCGTTTTCGCTTCGCGTTCCCTTGGGGTTGGTTTTACTTGGCGGCCACGGGCTCCACGTGCACGCGCATGGTGGTGGTCACGCCGCTGTACAGCCACACGCCAACCTCCACGTCCCCCACCGTGCGGATGGGGTCGGACAGCTCGATCTTGCGCTTGTCCACCTGGATGCCGTGCTGCTTCTCCAGCTCCGCGGCAATCTCCGCCGTGGTGATGGAGCCGTACAGTCGGCCCGCCGCGCCGCACTTCACCGTCATGTTGATGACCTTGCCCTTCAGGGTCTTGGCCTTCTCCTCGGCGGCGGCACGGCGCTCAGCCTCGCGGGCAGCCTCGGCGGCGCGCTTCTTCTCGATTTCCTTCATCGCGCCGGGGGTGGCCTCCACCGCCAGCTTCTTGGGGAAGAGGAAATTGCGGGCGTAGCCGTCGGACACGTTGACAATCTCGTCCTTCTTGCCCTTCTCCTTCACATCGGCCAAAAGAATAACCTTCATGCTTGTGATCCTCCTTATATTTCTGTTTCTTCCTCACGCAATCCACGGGGATCCGCCAGCTGATCCACCGCGCCCAGCAGCACCAGCACCATTGTCGCCATGGGCAGCATGGACACCACCAGCATGCAGATCAGCACCCCCGCGCCCGGGGCCAATGTCCCCCTGCGCAGCCACCACAGCGCCAGGCAGAATCCCTGCGCGCCGTAGAGCAGGTAGAAGGCCGTCATGCTCATGGTCCCGGCCTGATACACCGCCAGGCTCCCCGTCAGGTAGCGCACCAGCCCGAACAGCGCCAGCAGCATCGCACCCGCGGCGTACTCCCGGGGGATGTACCAGCCCGTCATGGGCGGCAGCTGGGCTTCCCTGCCCCGCATGCGCCGGATGCCCTCCGGCAGCAGGGCAGTCAGAGCAGCCACGGCCCCCAGATACACCACCGCCGCAGAAGGGATCATGTCCCGCAGGGTGTAGGCGATGGTGGTGCGCAGGCTGTTCAGCAGCTCGGCCTGTACATTGGCAAGCATCACGGTTCTGCCGAAAACCTGGAAGGCGGGTGCCTTCGCCATCGGCCCGGTCAGCCGGGCATAGCCCAGCTTCAGGGCTGTCAGCAGGATGTCGGGCGCGTCCTCCCGGGCGGCGATCCAGGCCGTGACGTCCTCCGCCAGGCCCTGGCACAGCATGCCGCCGTAATGCAGCCGCAGGAGCGTCAGTCCCGCGCCCGCCATGGCAGCCGATACCGCCGTCCATGCCACGATGCGCCTCAGGGGTGCATCCAGCCGGGACATCAGCGCCATGGCCAATGCCGCCAGCGCCCACGCGCCGCCAAGCATCGCCAGCTGCACCGGCGCGCCCGCCAGATACCCCGCAGCGCTCATCACAGCGGCAGCGATGGGGGGCAGCAGAGGCCGGCCTCCGGCCCGGCAGCACTCCGCAAGAACCGGCGTCAGGTACACCGCCGAAGCCAGCCAGGGCGATACGAAGGGCAGCGCCGCTGCCGCCAGCAGGATCAGTCCATCCGCGATCCCCGCCCTGGCCTCAGCCCTGGGCATGCCCTCACCTCCATATTGACAAACCGATTCATGTTATTGTATAGCAAAACGCTCCAAATTGCAAGCGGCGGCGGCTTCCGGGCCAAAAAGCCGTGATCCGCGCCATGTCCCCGCACGCAAAAAAGCGGCCGGAGCCGCTTATCCTGCAGGCCGTGGCATTATCGCCTGTGCAGGTAGTCCGCGCGGCTCATGTCATCCTTGAAATCCGTGCGGATCATGTATTCATACCAGGCCGCCTTGCCGCCATGGTCCCGCTCGTCCTCATGGACGATGAAGTCATACCGCCGCCTGTCCCTAAGTACCGGCGCATCCACCCCAACCGCCTGAGCCAGGGCGAAAAGCCGGTCATCCTCCACGGGATCGAAGCCGTGCTTCTCAAAGGTAAAGCGGTAGACCTTCCCGGCGGGGCGGTAGGTACGCACGCGCAGTTCCTCCCGGCGGATGGCCACGCTCTCCACGTGCATCTGCTCCAGCTGCAGAATCAGGGGGTACAGGTGGGCGTACAGGTCGGACTGGCGCAGATACCCGATCATTTGCTTCTGCCGCGTCCGCTCCCGGCGCTCCCGCAGGAGCACCCACAGCCCCGCCGCAGCCGCCAGCGCTGCGGCAATCCATACCGCCTGCATCCGCACCGCCCCTTTCCTGTCGCTTTCGCCTCATCATAGCAGGGGGGCGGCGGCTTTGTCAAGGGAATACACGTTCCATGGCATACAGGCGCCGCCTCCCGGGCGGGAAGCGGCGCCTGTCGCATACCTGATTCAGTTCATAGGGCTCAGCGGTTCCGCCATGCGCGCTTGAGTATGCTCCTGATGCGCAATACACCGTAAGGAAGAATAGCCTTCACGATGTTCTTGATAAGCCAGCGCTTGCTCCCGCCTGCAACGCGAAGCGACATCTGCCGCAGCTGCACAATGCCATTGGGCATGCAGTACTTGATGATCTTCTTGACGACCCATTTCAGGTTCCGGTTTTCCGCGATGGCAGGCATTGCATCGGGCACCGGCGCACTCTGCAAGACAGCCCCGATCAGATTCGCCTGTCTGCACTGCTCGCCCTGCTGGAGATACTCCATCATCATCTGGACAGCCGTGTCCAGCGGCGGAAGCTGCGAACCCACCAGCTCCGGCTCCTTCGGCGTCATGGCCAGGGTGAAGATATCCTCCCACTGCTTCATGTGGTCAACGGCCAGGATCTCTTCGGCGCTCCGGCGGGATTCAAGGCTCATCCGGTCATGCAGCTCCTGATTGGTCAGAAGCTCCACCAGATGATCCGCCGCGCCCTGCGCGTCATACTGGGACACCACGAACATGGTCTGATGCTCGCGGATCATGTCCACGTTCGCGATGTCTTAGGCGACCATGGGCAGCCCGCAGGTTTTGCTCTCCACCATGGCCATGGGCTCGCCCTCGTCCTTGGCCGTCCACAGCACGGCGCGGGCAGCCTGATAGTAGGGCTTTACGTCAGGCTGCTGTCCTTCAAGGGAGACATAGTCTTCCATGTGATTCGCCTGGATATAGGCCGTGACAGCCTGCAGGGAATCTGCGTCATCAGCCATGCCGAGCATCTGAAGTCTTGCGTCCGGGACTTTCTGATGAACGAGACGCATAATCCGCAGCGCCTCCATGGGCTGCTTGACCTCCGCAATGCGGCCAACCCAGATGATATTGTTTTCCGTTGAGGTAGAAACATCAATATCGCTGATACTGAAGGTTGGAGGATTAAGCGTCCGCACCGAACGGAACCCCTGCACTGCTGACCATGCACAGTCAACCTCCGACAGCGCGACGATCACATCGCACAGGCTGTAGCCCATTTTTTGCAGCGCAACCTGCTGTATATAGTCGCTCTGCCCCTCCCGCAAATGCATGGCGAAAGGCCCATGCGTATGCAGGATCAACGGAATGCCCATGGACTTGATGAACAGCTCATCATAGTAAAAATTCAGGTTGATCCAGGCATGGTAGATCATCACGTCCACCTGGTGTTGACGGAGCGCTTCACGCCAGGCATGCATGCGCTTCATCATGCCAGCCGTATCACCATCCGTCGGGAAAGCAGGCAGCACAACGCGCATAACAGACGCAGGCATGGAATAATCCAGTTCATTCGCAGGCTGATCCGTAAAGAGCACCACATGGTAGCCATGCTGAACAAAAATGTTGCTGAGCAGCGCCATGACCCGCTCTACGCCGCCGTTGTACATGCGGTAGTAGAACATGCCGATGACCTTCACCTCATGCGGTGCCGGCTGCATGGCCGGAAGATGCCGCATGGCGTAGACAAGCTCCGCCAGTTCCTGCTTGCTCAGCTTCACGCTGAGCAGCATTTCCAGCATCGCATCGACAGGCCAGTATTCCGCATAGATGGCAAGAGCCTGTTCGCGCTCCGTTGCCCGAACCTTCGTATAGGCATACCGCGCGTCTGCGTAAACAATCTGCTGAACAGCCTTCAGGGCTTCCACATGGTTTTGCTCCTGCCCGGCTTTTTTCAGCCACTGCTGCAGCAGCATGTAAACCTGATACTCCTCGGCATAAGCACGAATTTTGCTGAGCGGAAAGTTCTCCTGAATTCTGGTGACACCTGTTCCCTGACGATACAGATAACCGACTTCCATCAACGCTGCGTAGCCGCTGGCGTGCACCAGTGTAAAGAAGAAGCACAGGAGATCCTCAGCCATGGTAATCCGCTCATGCGAGGCGTACTGATAACCTTTTTTGATCACCTCAGCCCGGAACAGCTTTCCGCACAGATTCCAGCTGAACTCACGCCGCACAAAGCATGCTTCCACCAGCGCGCCCTGTTTTGCTGAATAGCTTTTCGTGGATGGACACATGCTTTGTTCAATCGTTTTCATATGCTCCGTGTCACACGGCGCAGCTGCGAAGGGCTTGGCCATAAACTGAACGATATCAACCTTTTCCTTCCTGGAAAGCTTGAGGGCGTGCTCAAGGGTCTTGGGCGTCAGGAGATCGTCTCCGTCAAGAAACGTAATGTAATCGCCCTACGCCGCAGACCTGCCAGCATTCGCCTGAGCGCTTTTCTTGCACCCTGCGCGCCGCGCATCATCGTCTCCACAGCCCGGGCCAGCCGGGGCCGCCCCAGGCGAATGGACTGCCTGCACTCCGCCACCGGGTCGCCGGCCCTCGCGCCGGTATCATCGTTGCGGTATCTCTGCACAATCAGCTCCCAGTGCAGCCCCTGGATGCAGGCGTCCATATGAGCCTGATACAGCGCCCTGTGCCGCTGATACAGCAGGTCATAGGTGGCCTGGGTGTTCTTCACGTCGCTTGTCAGCTGCCGGGAGCGGGACGCCGGCTTGATCCGGTAGTCGAAGAAGCATTCCGGCAGCTGATGCACCTGCCGTCCCCGCTCCACCAGCGACAGCCAGAAGTCATAGTCCTCCAGCCCGTGACGGAAGTCGGGGCAGAAGCCGCCCACGGCTTCCCGGTCCTCCCTGCGGAACAACGCTGTGATGAAAATGCAGTTGTCCACCAGGAAGGTATCCATGCTGAAATCCGGCAGGCGCCATGGCCCGCTCTTTTCACCGAACAGATCTGCGCGGCAGTACACCACACCCACCTCCGGACGGCTATCCAGCACCTCCACGGCCCTGGCGACATACGCCGGTGAAATCCAGTCGTCCGCATCCAGGGGCAGAATGTACCGGCCCCGGGCCTCCCGGATGGCGGCGTTGCGCGCCTGCGCAGGCCCCACATGATCCGTGTGAAGCAGGCGCACCCGGCTGTCCTTCAGCCCGGCCAGCGCAGCGCAGGTTGCCTCATCGTCGGAGCCGTCATCCACCACCATCACCTCCAGCGCCGAGAAGGTCTGGTTCAGGGCGGAGTCCACGGCCTTGTGCAGATAGGCCCCGTCGTTATGGCAGGGCATCACGACGCTGACAACTGGCTGGCATTCCTCCATCATTGGCCCCTCCCTTTCGTCGCTGTGCGGATCAGTATGCGTTTGCCTCGTACGCGTCGCAGACTTCCTGCGTCGGGCCGATCATCTTCACCCTGCCGTGATCCAGCCACAGCACCCGGTCGCACATCTCCCGAATCTGACTCATGGTGTGGGACACGAACAGCACCGTCGTGCCGCCCTGCATCAGCTCCAGCATCCGCGCCCGGCTCTTCTGCTGAAAGGATGCATCGCCCACCGCCAGGATCTCGTCCACAATGAGAATCTCCGGCTCCACAATCGTCGCCACCGAGAACGCCAGACGCATCATCATGCCCGAGGAGTACGTCTTGATCGGCTGATGGATGAACTCCCCAAGCTCCGAGAAAGCCACGATCTCATCATATTTCTGCTTCAGGAAGTCCTCC
>JAXEEE010000057.1:0-15222 GCA_034104265.1 Eubacteriales bacterium
CAGCTCGGGATCAGCCTTCAGAGCGGCCAGCACGTCGCTGTTGATGGACACGCCGCGCTCGCAGTTCAGGATCTTGTTGGCCTCAATGCTGTTGACGAAGAAGTTCAGGAAGTTGGCAGCGATGTCCTTCTTCTCGGAGCCGGAGTAGATGCTCATCTGCTGAGAGGAACGGACAACCATGCCGCTCTGGCCGTCAGCATGCACGCGGGGGATGGTGCACAGCTTCAGGGTAATGCCATTCTCGGCGGCGACCTTGCTCAGGGCCTGGAACTGGTTGGAGGAGAGCATCATCATGGCAGCGTCGCCATAGGCGATCCAGTCAGCCTCGACGTTGGTGCCGATCTCGTTCTGGATGCCGTAGTCGCCGATAGCGCCCTCGTTCATCAGGGTGGTCAGCAGGTCCAGGATGTAGGCGATGGGGGCGGTGTCGCCGTTGAAAGCGAAGTCAGAGCCGTCCATGGCGTAGAAGTTGTAGCCTTCCTGCCACTGGGTCACAACGCTGTAGGCCAGGGAGTTGTACTCCAGGGTGGTGATGGCGGGGTTGCCGGTCTTCTCATAGATGGTACGGGCAGCGGCCGCGAAGTCGTCCCAGGTCCAGTTGTCGGTGGGATAGGCCACGCCGCACTCGTCGAAGATGGCGGGGTTGTACGCGAAGCAGCGGGCGTTGGTGCCGTTGGACATGCCGGTCACATCGCCGTTGGCGTTGTTCACGGTGGTGGCGATCATGGTCTCGGAGATGGCGGTGGTGTCGATGGTGCCATCAGCGATGTAATCGTTCAGGGGGGTGATGGTGTCATAGTAGGTGGCCCAGTTGTTGCCCATCTGGAACACGTCGGGCAGGTCGTTGGCAGCCATCTTAGCCTGGAACTGCGTCCAGTAGCTGCCGCCGTCGTAGTACTCGTACTCGATCTTCAGGCCGGTGAGGGCTTCATACATCTCAATGACCTTGATGGTGATGCCCGCACGGGTATCGGAGCCCCACCACATGATGCGCAGGGTCTCGCCGTTGTAATCGGGGTACACATAGCCTTCGGCGTTGACGTTGTTCCAGCCCTCGGGCTTGGCCTCGTCAGCCATGGCCGGCATAGCCAGCATCGTCGCCAGCATGGTCAGCACAAGAAAAAGAGCAACCAGGGACTTTTTCATGAAATGTTTCCTCCTCTGGAATTTTGTGTTGATTCTGCCACCGCAGAGAATCAATCAATGATGTCATTATATGCCTTTCAGTAGAAATTGTCAAGAAAGCATTTACAATCACTGTGATTTTTCTAAAGAAATGATCTATACAACATTATTTCCCACCCTCGCCGGAGGGATGCAGCCTGCGGTATTCCTTTGGGGAGCAGCCTACCTCCGCCCGGAAGGTGCGGGCGAAATGCACCGGATCAGGATACCCTACCCGCTCGCCGATGAGGTAGAACTTGTCGTTGGTGGTGCGGATCAGCCTGCAGGCCTCCTCGATGCGCACATGCCGCAGGTACTGGCTGAAGGACATGCCGCTGACCTTGGTGAACAGGGCGCTGATGTAGTTGGGGTGCAGGGCCAGGTGGTCCGCCAGGTCGGCCAGGGACAGGTTCCGGGCATAGTTCCGGGCGATGAAGCTCTTGGCCCGCTCGATGTGCGTGGCATCCAGGGCGGCGGCTTTCCCGCCCACGTCGGTCATGTGCCGGTGCAGGATCCGCGTTACCTCCCCCGCCATCTGCTCCGCATCCCGGGCGGCGCGGATCCGGCGGAGGATATCGTCCTCCGTCAGCTCCGCATGGCTGATGGCGGGCACAAAGGCGGGGTTCCGCTGCATGATGGTGTAAACCAGGTCGCACAGGATGTGCCGCAGGGAATCCACCGGCGGGGTCTGGGCGCAGGCCCGGAGCATCAGCGTGCGGAACAGCTCGTCAAACTGCGCTGCATGGAACAGGCACACCGCATCCGCCATCTGGGCGGTCAGCTGGGTGTAGGGGTAGCGCTCCGGGCCGTCCTGCCCAGGCAGGGTGTAGAAGCGGTGGCACAGCCGCCGGCGGCAGTCCTCCACCGCGTCTGTCAGGCGCTCCGGCGCCATGGGCGGCGCGAAGACCGGCACAGGCTGGGCCGCGTCCATCGCCTCAAACCGCTGGACAAGCTCCTCCCCCTGCCCTTCCCCGCAAAAGAACGCCGACAGGCGCAGCTGCTCCTGCCGCCCCTGCAGCAGCACGCCGCCCGGCAGATCGCACGCCGCCTGCCGCAGCGCATCCTGCCAGGGGCAGCCCTCCGCGTCGTCCGGCTGACATTCGCAGGCGCAGACCGTCATCCGGCAGTCCGGCGGCAGGGCCAGCAGCTCCGATGCCGCATGGGGCCGGGCGAAGAGCTGCTCCAGCATGAACTGCTCGTAGTAGGGGTCCTCTGCTGAGGCGGCAGGTGTGGGCGGCTGCTCTGCCCTGCGCACCTCCTCCCGCTTCAGGAAGCTGTCGATCTGCCCGGTCAGCTCCTCCTCCACAATGGGCTTGAGCAGGTAGTCCGCCGCGCCCAGCTTCATGGCCTGCCGGACGAAGGCGTAATCATCGTACCCACTGATGAAGATGACCTCGCAGTCCCGGCGAAGCCCCCGGAGCTGATCCAGCATCTCCAGCCCGCTGAGCACCGGCATCTTGATGTCCGCCAGGATCAGCCGGACAGGCAGCATGCTGGCATATTCGAGGGCCTGACGGCCATCCCCCGCCAGGGTGACATGGAACCTGCCGGGATAGCGCTTCTCCAGCATGCCCGCCAGGGTTTCCCGGATCAGCGGCTCATCGTCAACAATCAGGATCGAAATCATCCTGCGCTCCTTTCTCCGCCGGGCGGCAGGGCATACGGACCGTCACCACCGTACCGTGCCCGGCCAGGGAGCGGATGCTCAGCCCGTAGGCCGCGCCGTAATTCAGCACCAGGCGGCGGTGGGTGTTGCGCAGGCCGATGGAGGTGAAGTCGTCGTTCTCCCCGCGGATGAAGGCCTGAAGGCGGCGCAGGCGATCCTCCGGAATACCCGGCCCGTCGTCGCTGACGGTAAAGACCATGTCCCCCTCCTCCTCATAGCCCAGGATGCGGATGGTCACGTTCTGCTCATGCTCGGGCAGACCGTGGTAGATTGCATTCTCCACCAGGGGCTGCAGCACCAGGGGAATCATCCGACAGGGATACAGGCGCGCATCCACGTTCACATACACGTCCAGCCTACGGCTCAGATGGGTCATCTGCAGGGCGATGTAGTCCTTAAGGTGGAACAGCTCCTGCTCCACCGTGACCTCCCCACTCTGCCGGGTCACGCCGTAGCGCAGGGTCTTGCCCAGCAGGGCGGTCATGTCGGCAATGTCGTTCTCCCCCCGGGCGTAGGCGGCGGCCCGGATAGCCTCCAGGGTGTTATAGACAAAGTGGGGGTTGATCTGGGAGCGGATCAGCTGCATCTCCGTTTCCGCCTGGAGAAGGTTCTTCTTGTAGACCTCCTCGATCAGCTGCCCGATGTGGGCGGACATCATGTTGAAGGAAACAATCAGGCTGTGCATCTCGTCCGCCGCGCCGTCGTCCTCCACGGGGGTGAAGTCCTCCCGCTGCACCCGCTCGCACAGGCCCGTCAGCTTGTCAATGGGCTGGCGGACGCTGCGCACCAGCAGGTGCGTCAGCCCCAGCACCAGCGCCACGAACAGCGGCAGCAGCACAATCATCATGATCAGCGGCATGGGCAGGCTGGCCAGCAGGCTGCTAAGCGGCGTGAACAGGCAGGCGGTAAGCCCGCTGTCCGTGCGGTACAGCTGCCGGAGCATCATGCCCTCATCCGTGTAGACCCACGCCTCGGCGATCTCCCCGGCAACGGCCTGCCCAGCCAGGGCCAGCGCGTCCTTCGGGGGCTCCCCGAAGAGCCGCTGCCCCTCCGCCCCCAGTATGAACAGCCGCTGGTCATAGTTGCTGCCCAGCTGGAAGGACACGCCGATGCTGCTCACATCCACCCGGCACAGCATCATACCGATGGGCTCCAGGTGGTTCAGCTTCATGATGGCCCGGGCGCCGTAGAGCATGGTCTCCCCCGTCTCCAGACCGGGGATCAGCTCCGCCGCCTCCTCCGCCTGCAGCTGCAGATACCCGCCCTGCCGCGCCAGCAGCCGCGCCATGACGCCGCTGTCCCGGTTGTAGCCGGTCAGGTGGTAGTATACATTGCCCGTATCGCAGTAAAGCAGGTTGCCGTTCAGGTCGGCAATGCCCAGCAGGGTCACGTTGGGGTGGAGCATCAGCTGGCTGGTCAGCTCGTACTGGATGCCCATGTTGTCGCTGCCGAAGGCGGGTATGCCGCCCCGGTCGCTGGTCAGGTAGTCAAAAATCCCGGTGGAGCCGAAGGCGTTGGCCAGCACGGGATACTTGGTCAGCACCGTCAGCTCGTCGCAGGCGGTGTCCATCTGGTCGGCGGTGGAGTACAGCAGCTGCTGCCCCGAGGAGCGGGCCTGCATGGACACAGTATTGAAGGAATTGTACAGCGCGGAGAAGGTCAGCAGGAACAGCACCAGGGACTCCAGCAGCATCACCACATTCAGCCGCCGCCGGATGGAACTTCTGCGCAGGCGCGCAATCAGACGCTGCCGCACACGGCGCACCTCCCTTTCTCTGCAGGATACCATCGGTTTTCATGGGAAACGGGTATGTTTTGGTGGACATTGCACCATCCGGGCCCATTTGTGTCAAGCGTGCCGGGCTGGCGGGCAAGTTCTTAAGATCTGCACAGAAATTTGAAATTGCGCTCTTTTGGCAAAAATTCAACCAGATTATAATAAGGGTATCAACAATCGTTAGGAGGTACCCGCCATGAAAAAGCTGATTTCCCTCTTCCTGGCCGTGACGATGCTGCTGAGCCTGTGCAGCTTCGCCCTGGCGGACGACGTGGTGGAGCTGGAGCTGGTCTTCCACAAGCCCGAAGCCAGCGCCATCGCCGGCCTGCAGGCCGTCATCGACGCCTTCAATGCCCAGAACCCCGGCATCCGCGTGGTGCTCAACCAGATTCCCGACACCGAGACCGTCATGCAGACCCGCGCCCAGACCAACGAGATGCCCGACATGTTCAGCTGCGCCACCAGCACCATGTATGAAATCATGTTCGCTGACGGCATGATCCTGGACCTGACCGGCCAGCCCTTCCTGAGCAACGTGCAGGAGTCCACCCTGGCCCTGGCCGCCTACGAAGGCCGCAACTGGCGCCTGCCCTACTCCCTGAGCTACTACGGCCTGTATGTCCGCACGGGCATCTTCGAGGAGCAGGGCCTTGCCTATCCCACCACCTGGGATGAGCTGATGGACGTGTGCGCGAAGCTGAAGGCCGCCGGCATCACCCCCTTCGCCCTGCCGGACAAGACCTTCGTCTACCAGCGCATGGAGCGCATGATGAGCTACATGGCCGAGGATGACAGCGAGTTCAAGCAGATCGCCGCGGGCGAGCTGGAGGCTAAGGACTCCGTGGTGCTCAAGGCCTACGCCGAGGCTTCCCTGCAGCTGGCGGAGAATATGACCGTGGAATCCCTGGGCGCCGAGTACACCGAGAGCTACCAGCAGCTGCTGGCGGGCCAGGCGGCCATGACCATCAACGGCCAGTGGTCCCTGACCACCCTGAAGGACTATGATCCCGATGTGAAGATCGCCCTGATCCCCCTGCCCAATCCCCTGGGCGAGAGCAAGGTGGTCATCAGCATCGACACCAGCTTCTGCATCTCCTCCTCCACCAAGCACCCCGACGAGTGCCTGAAGTTCCTGGACTTCCTCTCCCAGCCCGAGAACGCCCAGACCTACACCGACATCGAGGGCAGCCCCAATGTGGTCAGCGGTGTTGTGCTGAACGTGCCTGAGCTGTCCTACATCAACGATGTTGTGGCGGGTGGCCAGGTCTGTATCAGCCAGAACGCCATCTGGCCCAGCGGCTTCCGCAAGGCTCTGGGCAGCGTGGCCACCGACCTGATCATCGACGGCGACCTGGACGCCTTCTATGAGGCAGCCGCCGAGGTCATCGACGAGTACTACAACAACTGATTCTTTCCTGTCGGGCGGGGCTGCGTTGCGAAGGTGACCGGCCCCGCCCTTTTTAAGGGCGTATCCCCGCCCCGCTCCCATGAAGAAAGGCGGATGTCCTGATGATTGCCGCGGCCCCGAAAAAAAAGCATAACGGCCTGCGCAGGGAACAGACGCTGACCTATGCGGCGTTCATCCTGCCGGGCTTTGCCATTTACTGCGTGTTCCTGATCTTCCCCATCCTGCTGGGCATCTACTACAGTCTGATGGACTGGAACGGCATCAGCCCCCATTACGACTTTGTGGGGCTGGAGAACTACCAGTCCCTGCTCACGGACAAGAAGTTCCGCGCGGCGCTTGTCTTTAACCTGCGCTATACGGTAATGCTGGTCATCGGCATTGTGGTGATCAGCGTGATCCTGGCGCTGCTGCTCAACCGGCAGTTCAAGGGCCGGGGCTTCTTCCGCACGCTGTACTTCCTGCCGGCGGTTTTGAGCATGCTCACCGTCAGCCTGGTGTTCAAGCAGATTTTCTTCTACGTGCTGCCCGCCATGGGCAAGGCCCTGGGCATTGCCGCCC
This sequence comes from Eubacteriales bacterium, assembly GCA_034104265.1. Classification (GTDB taxonomy): domain Bacteria; phylum Bacillota; class Clostridia; order Christensenellales; family Aristaeellaceae; genus UBA11524. The sequence continues at coordinate 6,574 of JAXEEE010000057.1, forward strand.
TGTCCACCAACATCCTGGCCAGCAAGCAGCTGGCCATCTACGGGCTTTTGTTCGTCCACCTGTGGCAGGGCGTGGCGCTGCCCACGCTCCTGTTCCTGGCAGGACTTCAAACCATCCCCAGCGAACTGTACGAGGCGGCGGCCATCGACGGGGCCAATGCCTGGCAGCAGTTCAAGTCCATCACCGTGGCCTACCTGATCCCCACCCTGAGCGTGGTGCTGGTGCTGGTGGTCAAGCAGGGCCTGATGGTCTTCGACTACGTCAAGTCCATGACCGGCGGCGGCCCGGGCACCGTGACCCAGAGCATCGCCCTTCTGATCTACACCAACGGCTTTGAGCGCAACAAGTACAGCTACTCCATTGCCCAGGCCATCGCCGCGGGCCTGCTCATCGCCGCCATTTCCTTCGTGCAGATTCAGCTGTCGAACAGAAAGAAGGTGGAGTGAGTGCGCCTGAGCAAACGCAGCCGTATCTTCACCTACCTGATTCTCTCCCTGGGGGCGCTGCTGATTCTCTTCCCCATCTACATCACCCTGGCCACCACCTTCAAGACCGCCTCGGAGAGCAGCGTCAGCTTCTTCACCCTGCCCAAGTCCCTGTACCTGGGCAACTACCTCTCCGTCCTCCAGGATCAGAAGCTCTACTACGCCTACGGCAACACCCTCCTGATCACCGCCGTATCGCTGGTGGGCGAGCTGATCCTGCTGCCCCCCATGGGCTATGCGCTGTCCCGGTCCATGGGCCGCAGCAGGGTATTTCGCGGGCTGTACTTCTTCTTCCTGATGGGCATCTTCCTGCCCTGGCAGGTGCGCATGATGCCCGTGGTCAAGCTGATGAGCTGGCTGAACCTGCTCAGCCCCCTGGGGGTGACGCTTTTGTACATGGCCCACGCCACCTGCGAGAGCATGTTCCTCTACGTGGGCTACCTGGCCACCGTCTCCACCACCATTGAGGAGGCCGCCTACATCGACGGCGCGTCCACCTTCCAGATCTACAGCCGGGTCATTCTCCCGCTGATGACGCCCATCCTCTCCACCGTGGTCATCCGCGAGGGCCTGGCCATCTGGAACGACTTCCAGCTGCCGCTGATCACCCTGAACCGCTCCTCCAAGCTGTGGACGCTGACCATCTACCTGAACAATTTCTCTTCCGAGTACAGCGTTGACTACAACTCGGCCTTCGCCTGCCTGGTGCTGACGTGCCTGCCCATCGTCATCCTGTACATCATCATGCAAAAGCAGATCATGGGAGGTCTGACCAGTGGCGCCATCAAGGGATAAGCTGACCCTTCTGACCCTCAACACCCACAGTCTGATGGAGGCTGACACGGCCTTCTGCCTGCAAACCCTGGCAGGGGCCATCCTGGCCGAGCAAGCGGACGCCGCGGCCCTGCAGGAAATCAACCAGGACATGACCGCCCCGGAGGTTTCCCCGGCGGTGCTGGCGGATGCCGGCTGGCTCCCCTGCGGCAGCGACATGCCTGTCCGGGAGGGGAACTTCGCCCTGAAGCTGGCCCGCATGCTCCGCAGGCATGATCCCGCCTGGCGGTGGATCTGGGCCTACGCCCACTGCGGCTACGGCCGCTTTGACGAGGGCGTGGCGGTGTTCACCCGCCTGCCCGTGAAAGCTGCCGTGTCCCGGAATCTCTCCACGCCCCTGGGGGAATGCCGCCGGGTCATGGCGGGCATCCTTGCTGAGGGGCGGTGGTTGTGCAGCCTGCACATGGGCTGGTGGACGGATGAAAAAGACCCCTTTGCCCTGCAGTGGCGGGCAGCGGATGCGCTGTGCCGCAGCCAGGGCGGCGTGCATTACCTGATGGGCGATCTCAACAGCCCGGCCCATGTCCGCGGCGAGGGCTACGACCTGGCGCTGTCCTCCGGCTGGCAGGACTGCTATATCCGCGCGGAGGAGCGGGACAGCGGCGTCACCGTGGGCGGGCAGATCGACGGCTGGCGCAAGAGCAGGGTGGATCCCATGCGGATCGACTTCACCCTCACCGACGCGCCGGGACGTACCCTGCGCAGTCGGGTGATCTTCAACGGCGCGTTCTACCCCGTCATTTCCGATCACTTCGGCGTGCTCACCGAGGAGGCCCTTCCCCGCTGAACCGGCTTCGTATCGAATTTCTTTCCCATGATGCACACGTGCCGGAAATGTGGTATGATTGGTTCAAATCCTTGAACCAATCAGGAGGCGAACCGTGACCATGAACCGTGCTACGAAGCAGGTTGACAGCCTGGCAGCGGAATTTGCCGCAAGCCGAAGGATTCTGCAGGCCCTGGGCGATGAAACCCGTCAGCACATCATCCTGGAAATGGCGAAGATGCATCAGTGCGGCGGCGTACGCGTCGGCACCATCACCGAGAAAACCCACCTGTCACGCCCGGCGGTATCCCACCATATCCGGATTCTGAAGGAGGCGGGTATCCTGAAGGTGCGCAGGCAGGGGGCCATGAATTTCTATTCCTTCGACGTCAGCGCGGCATCCATGCAGCAGCTTTGCCAGCTGTTCGCCCACATCACGGCCTTCATGGCGCAGCTCCCCGGGGACGAGGATGATTCCGACTGGAAGGATGAATGAGGTGATGCAAATGGATCTGATGGAAGCCATGCGTGCACGCCACAGCGTGCGCCAGTACACGGACAGGGCTATTGCGGATGACGCCGCCCAGGCCCTGGAGAAGGAAATCCGCCAGTGCAACAAGGAGGGCGGGCTGCACTTTCAGCTGGTGCTGAACGAGCCCAGGGCCTTCGACGGCTTCATGGCCCATTATGGCAAGTTCAGCGGCGTGCGGAACTATATCGCCCTGATCGGCCCCAAGGGCCCCGACCTGGACGAAAAGTGCGGCTACTATGGTGAGCGTCTGGTGCTGCTGGCTCAGCAGCTGGGGCTGAACACCTGCTGGGTCGCTCTGACCTACAGCAAGGTCAAGACGGCCTTCACCGTCCTGGAGGGCGAGAAGCTCTGCGTGGTGATCGCCCTGGGCTACGGCCAGACGCAGGGCGTTGCCCACAAGTCGAAGCCCGCCGGCGAGATCATGAAGGCTGACGGCCCTGCGCCGGACTGGTTCCAGCGGGGTGTGGAGGCTGCGCTGCTGGCCCCCACCGCCATGAACCAGCAGAAGTTCACCCTGACCCTGGAGGGCGGTAAGGCCTCCGCCAAGGCGGGGATGGGCTTCTACGCCAAGGTGGATCTGGGCATCGTCCGCTATCACTTTGAACTGGCCGCGGGGCGGGAGCACTGCGCCTGGTGCGTCTGATAACCCCCGGCAGCGCAAAAACGGAAGGGAGCAGTTACGCTTCCTGCCGTTTTCATGTTGCACGGAGTACCCGTCATTTCAGCAAGGCGTGTCAGTTGCCCGACTCCGCTGTCACCCGCAGCTGCCCGGGCTCGTGGATGCTCTCGCGGTCCAGGGCAACAGGCGGCTCCAGCGCCTCCACCGCCACGCGCAGGGCATGCTCCACCCCGCCTGCAGTCACGGTCAGCGCAGCCGTCATGCTGCCGAAGGCCTCCGGCTCCGCCTGATCATCCGTGCGCACCGCTGCGATTTGCGTATACAGGGTGGTTCCCGCCGGAACCGTCTCCGGCTGCAGGAGGATCCATTCCCTCCGTCCATCCACCTCCAGCGCCGATACCTGCACGGACGCCTCCTGCTCCGACCTGTTTCCGATGCACAGGTAGATCAGCCGCCGGTCGCCGGTGTAGGGATTCCCGGGATGGGTGCGAATGTCCATCAGCCGCACCGTCACATGCCCGTCGTCGTACAGGACGGGCCAGCCGTCCGCAGCGCAGGGCGCATCGCCTGCGGGCCATGCCAGAGGCCCGTTCAGCGGCAGCAGGAAGGGCTCCGCCCCGTTCCTGTCCCCGTGGTGCAGGCGGAAGCCCACCTCCGTGATCTGCGCCATGCCCATTTCCGCCAGGGGCGCACCGTGCAGCAGCGTCCGGCCGAAGGGCCACGCCTCCTGCCCGGCAAGAACGCGCAGGTCGGTATACACCTCGCAGCCCGCCGGAAGCGTCAGGGGCGTCAACTGGCCCGTCAGCGTGGCGGGCAGGGCCAGACCGTTCAGGTAGCCGGTATCGCAGTCCAGGGTGACGGCCTCGCCGGTGGTGTTGCGCAGATGCGCCGTACCCCGCAGGTTGCCGTCCTCCTCATGCAGGCCGTACAGGGAGATCGCCACGCCGTCCCACATGCCCACGGCCATGGGCATCTCCCTCTCCGGCAGGCTGATTATGGCGGAAGCGTCCCCCGCCAGCGCGAAGGCTGCGTCCGCTACAAACAGCGTCTCCGTATAATCCGCCTTCGCCGTCAGGGTCATTGCGCACCGGGAGAACGCCTGCACCCGGGAGATCTGCAGCCGCTCGCCGCTGAATTCCACTTGCACCGTCTGCGTTTCCCCCGGCGGGATGGTCTGCGTACTTCCGCCCACCAGCATGACCACCGTATCGTCCAGCTGCAGCATGGATGGCTCCAGGGATATGGTGCGCGCCGTGCGGTTCTCGCAGGTCATCATCACCCGCAGGGACGGATACAGTCCCCGGATCAGCTGCGCGCCGGTGAGGGTCAGGCGGCAGTCCGCGGTGTCCAGCAAGAGCTGCTCCTCCACCGCCAGCGGGAGGATGTTGGGATTGTCAATGGCCAGCAGCGCGGAGCACACGGTGCTGTGCTGCACGTCCGTGACCTCCAGCATGGCGTAGCGCTGCAGCCCGTCCTGGGCCATGAGGAAGGCCGGCTGCCAGCTGTCGCCGTTCAGCTCCAGCCAGTACCCGTAGACGGTCTCGCCCTTCGTCCACTGGCTCCAGGGCAGGAGGGTCCCGTCCTCCGCCCGCCCGGGCACAGCCGTCCCGGCGTAGACCGCCATGCGGTCGTAGTCCCCAAGGTTCACCGTAGCCTTGCCCTGCAGGACGGGATCCTCCGTGACTGCCATCGCCCCGGCAAAGGTCAGCGTGCCGTCATCCTCCAGGCGGTACATCAGCCGCGCCGCGCAGATGTCGCTGTCCCCCGCCTCATTTTCGCCAATCAGGATAACGCTCAGCGCAAGGCCGTCCTCCGTCAGCCGGTAAGGAATCGCCCCGGTCAGCGCGTCGCCCCGGCTGTCCGTCAGAAACAGCGCATCACCCCGGTAAACGCCCGTGACCAGGCCATCCTCCGTCAGCGCCGCATCCCCCGCCTGGTAGATCAGCTGATACTCGTCGCCCCGCACATGCGCCAGGATCAGCAGCCGTGCCGAGGTGAAGCCCGCCGCCTGCGCCTGCGTCAGGGGCAGGGTAACGGCGGTTTCCCCTGCCGTCGCTTCCGCCGTGAGGCTCCGCTCCCCGCTCCAATCCGTCAGCGAGTCCCCCAGCCATATCTCCGCCGTCTCCGCCAGGAAGGCCGCGTACTCCGCCGGCATCATCTCCGGCGCAGAGGCCGCCGCGCGGTACTGCGCCTTGTTCTCAAAGGGATAGTAGATGCTCAGGCCATTGAGGAAGGGCGTGTTGCTCCGGTTGACCACCACCGCCCCGGCCAGCTGATCCAGCAAGCCGCCGCAGTCCGCCACGCCCTCCGCCTGATAGACCTCCAGCAGGTCGATCAGGTCGATCAGGTCATAGGCATAGGCCGACGAGCAGCCCGTGCTCTTCGTGTCCGCCCGGCAGGTTGCCAGCTCCGGATAGCCGCCTTCCCGCTGTGTCAGGCGCAGCGCGCGAAAGAGCGCGTCCATGCCTGCCGATACCTCCGCCACCCGGGACAGATCCACGCAGCTGAGCGTTGCAGCTGTCATGGCGTCCCCCAGGGAATCCATGTAGCACGCCGCTACCCGCCGCCCTGTTTCCGCGCCGGAGGCATCCTCCGCCAGCGCCGTCAGGAAGTCGTAGCTCCAGCCTGTGGCGGGCTCCGTCTCCTGGGAGGCGATCATGTACCGGGCGTAGGGCGCAGCCATGCTCGCCGTCTCCAGGGAGGCCATCAGGCATGCGTCGAACCCGATCCATTCCAGCTTCTCCCCGGCAAAGGGGCTCGCCGCCAGCGCGCGGTCGATCTCCTCCAGCGTCAGGCCGTCCATGCCATGCTCGTCCGTGTACCGCTCGTCAAAGCACACGCCCAGCATGGGCCCCGCCCCGTGGTCCCACAAAAGCAGCGCATACCGTTTGGCCGGGAACTGCTCGTAGCCGCAGGCAAGCAGCGCGCCCAGCGTCGCAGGGTCGCCCATGCTGCCGGACACGCCCCCGCTGACAGGGTGCAGCCCCTCCCTGTCCAGGGCATAGATGGCGGCATCCGGCACAAGATCGCTTCTCCACGCCTCCGCGCCGGAGGCCATGACCACCACCTGCAGATCGTCCCCCTCGGGACAGGCGGCGATCATCTCCGCCAGGTCGGCGGAGGCCGCGCCCCGGGTGGTCTCCAGGTCGCTGCCGCACAGGTAGACCATCAGCGTCATGGCGGCAGGGGCCTCCTGCTCTGCCCATGCCGGAACCGCCGCCCCCGCCAGCAGCATCAGCAGCGCCGCCAGAACCCATATCCGCTTCATCCCATGCACCTCCGCCGCATATCCGCTTGACCGGCTACTGTATGAATGGTATAATGCTTTCATCATCATTGCCCATACGAAAGGAGCGCTCATCATGCCTGCCAGGAGAATCCTTCCGCTCATTCTTCTGATCGCACTGCTGCTCCCCTGCCTGGCCCTGGCGGAGAACGACGGCTATGGCGTCATCACGCCTGCTGAAAACATGTTCCAGCCGGAAGCCTCTGGCACCGACACGCCCTCCTCTTCCGCGCAGAGCGCTGATATCCAGCCCTTTGCGCCGGAAACGCTGGAGAAGAAGGTCATCGGCGCGGACAACCGCACGGTCATTACCTCGCCCTCCACCTATCCCTATTCCGCCATCGCCTATATGGAGATGGAGTTTTCCTGCGGCTGCGAAGCGACCGGCTCGGGCTTCATGGTCAGCAAGAACTGCCTGATGACCGCCGCCCACTGTCTTGTGTGCCAGGATCATGAGGGAACCGTCAGCGGCATCACCATGTACTTCGGCTTCAAATCGAAGAAGAACTATCTCCTGAGATACAACGACGCCGCCACCTACTGGTACAGCAACAGCTACCACCCCTCGCGGAACGTCTATGATTCCGATTGGGACTATGCCTACATTCAGCTGCGCAAGGACGTGGGCAATACCACCGGCTGGTTCGGCATGACCTCCCTGAGCGACGCCTCCGCTGCGACCGCCTTCATGGAGGTGTCGGGCTACCGCCTGGGCAAGATCCAGACCAGCTATGGCACGATGAGCGTCCTCAACGACAAGCGCTTCTACCATTACGCCGATACCGAGCCCGGTTACAGCGGCTGCCCGGTTTTCAACAGCGATTACTACGTTGTCGCCATCAACATTGCCCATTCCCTGTATTACGAGGAGAACATCGCCCGCAGAATCACCCGGGAGCTGATCGACGATATGCGCGGCAACGGCATGTTCGACTGACCACACAACCTCTTCGCGGAGCCGCCAGATGCGGTTCCGCTTTTTTCATGGGCACGTCAGTCCGCCGCGTGCTGATCCAGCACAGCCAGCAACCGCCAGTCCCGCCCCCAGCGGGTCAGGGGCGCGGGCGCACCCGCCCTCAGGCAGCCCAGGAGCCGCTGTCCTGCCGCCTCCGCCGGAATCCGGGTCAGCATCAGGGCCGCGTCCACCGGCGGTATGCCCTGGCGGATCAGCTCCTGCAGCTGCTGCTGCGGGGGTAGCCTGTCCAGCGCGGAGGCGTCCGCATGCAGAAGCAGGGCCATCCGCCGGGCCTGCCTGACTGGGGGCAGGGGCGCATCCGTCACAATGGCCGCCACGCCCTCCCGGTACAGCTGCCGGGCCAGGGCGGGCAGCTCCTCCGCCGGGCAGTCCCTTCGCACCGCCACCAGCCCCGGCAGCAGATAATCCCCCGCCAGATCCAGCTCCGATTCGTACAGACCCTTGGTCAGCCCGCAGCCGATTTCCTGCACGGCCCCGTGCATCAGCCGCAGCTCCGTCCCCGGGCAAAAGCGTCCGCCCAGCAGTGCCGTGGCGTTTCGGATCAGCATGCCGCCCGCCTCCTTGTCATGGGCATGGATTTCTCCGGGCAGGGGCAGGTTTCCTCCGGCATAACGCAAAAAAGTGGCTTGCGCCACTTTTTTGCTGCCGTTGCTTATTTGTCGTAGTTAACCACCAGGGAGAAGTCGGGCGCCTTCAGGGACGCGCCGCCGATCAGGCCACCGTCGATCTCGGGCTGGGCCATCAGACCCTTGACGTTCTTGGGGTTCATGGAGCCGCCGTACTGGATGCGCATCCTGTCGGCAACATCCTGGCCATACTTGCGGGCCACAGCCTTGCGGATCACGCCGATGGTCTCGTTGGCCTGCTCGTCGGTGGCGGTCAGGCCGGTGCCGATAGCCCACACGGGCTCGTAGGCGATGACCACGTCGGCCACCTGCTCAGGGGTCAGGCCGTTCAGGGCCATGATGGTCTGGTAGTCCACCAGGCCGTCGGTGGCGCCGGCTTCACGCACGTCCTTCATCTCGCCCACGCACAGGATCACCTTCAGGCCTGCCTTCACAGCCGCCAGCACACGCTGGTTCACGGTCTGGTCGGTCTCGCCGAAGTACTGACGGCGCTCGCTGTGGCCGATGATGACGTATTCCACGCCC